>JBEEGR010000023.1:0-7176 GCA_041166985.1 Verrucomicrobiota bacterium
CGATGCAAATCATTTTCAATCCGACGTGACACCACACCGAGCGCATCCCCGATACTTTCTATCGCCCCTTCCGGTTCGTAATTCATCCGCAGCGTAATTATCGTGTGACTTCCATCCTTCGGGCGGAACCGGACAATGCCGGAATTAGGCGCGCCGGACGTGCTGCGCCAGGCGATGTGATCGTCAGGAACCTGATCGATAATTTCCGCGTCCCACTCTTTTCTTTTCCCACCCACTTTAGCAACCCAATGCAGATGTTTATCGTCCAACTGCTGGACCTGCTCCACGTCTTCCATGAAACGCGGGAACTTCTCAAACTGCGTCCATTGATTGTAAACCTGGTGCAACGGCGCATCCACCTCGATACTTTTTTCAATTGTTTTCATAATTTTTGGAATCAATTTAATCTTTTACTCATTTTAATAATTCAACCTACGTGCCTCATCAGGATGGTCGAGAGGCATTACGTGGGGTGTTCACCCGGGAAAAGCGGAACACACTCATCGGCTTGACTTTCATCCCATGGCTTTGTCCTCTGTTCGCACCAGATGAGACTTGCACTGATTAGTTTATTCTTAGCCTCCGCAATGAATGCTTTGACACAGGATTATCATCTGCCATTTGCTGGCCGCTGGTTTGTGATGGCCGCAGGCGACACTCCAAACGTGAATCATCATGCCGCAGTTCGGCCCCAATGGTATGCCATCGATTTCATGAAAGTCGGCGGGCCAACTCAACGTTCATTGCACCGCCCTGACGGAAGCAAGATGGAAGATTTTTATTCTTGGGGAGAACCTGTGTTGTCGCCTGTAGGTGGAACCGTCGAGAGCACCGTGGACGAATTTCCCGATAATCTCCTTGGTGTCAAAGACACGAAACATCCGGCCGGAAATCATGTCGTCATTAAGATGGCTGACAATCGCTTTGTTTTCCTGGCGCATTTTCAGAAAGGCTCCATCAAAATAAAGCCTGGGGATCGCGTCAAAGTGGGACAAGAACTCGGCAAATGCGGGAATTCTGGAAATTCCGATGGGCCGCATATTCACATGCATGTTCAGGACACATCGACGCTTAATCAAGGGTTCGGCCAAAACATGATTTTTACCAACATCAACGTCGAACTTACCGGGAAACAATTCACGAATGTGAACTGGCCATTGATTACGGGACTCTTCGTTTCAAATCACGAGTAATCAAGTAAGTTTTCTCCGCACCCGTGGCCGCGTCTTCTGTTTCCGCAATTGACGCCCGCGCATCTCCCGCAACGTGTGTGTAATGAGACTGGTTTCCAGCAACTCGCGATTGATCGTCTGCGCCGCGGTCGCGCCCTGCCCCGCCGCGATGATCATCTGGCAATTCGCCGGCGTCACACAACCCGCGGCGTAAAATCCTTTAACCGACGTCCTCATGCAGAGGTCCACCACGATTTGCCCATCTTCATCCACCGCCGCGCCGATTTTTTTTGCGAGCGCGTTGAAATAAATATCGCCGCGCGTCGTGAACAACGCCTGCACCGCTACTTCGGTTTGATCGTTGAGAGTGAGCGATTGCAGTTGCGCATTCTTGTGGCGCACGCCGGAAATCGCCTGCGTGTAAACGGGAATTTTATATTCGCGCAGCCGGCGCGCTCGCGTTTTATCCCAATGCGGCGGGCGTCCGTCGGTCACAATGACCACGCAGGAAGTGTAATGCAACATGCCAAGCGCGTAACCAACGGTTTCGTTTGTCCACCCATAAACTGCCACGCTTTTGTTTTGCACCCGGTAGCCATCGCAGTCTTTGCAAAAAAACATGCTATGTCCGAGGCATGGTTTGACGCCGGGAATATCAGGCGGAATATGAAAAATTCCCGTAGCCAGCAGCAGGCGTTCGCAGCGGTAACGTCCCTTTTTTCCGATCAATTGAAAACCACTTTTAAGTTTTCGCGTAGAAACAATTTCGTCCTTCGCAAATTTCACTCCGTACCGCTGCGCCTGCCGCCGCGCGCGCCGCAATAACTCCTCGCCATTGATGCCTTCGGGAAATCCCAGATAGTTTTGCACGTCCGGCTCCCACCGCGCCATGGATTTATCGGAATCAATGATAAGTGTCTCGCGTTTGGCGCGGCCCAGATAAATTCCCGCCGACAATCCCGCCAACCCTCCTCCGACCACAATGACCTGCGCGGTTTGTGGTTTGGAATTTCTGCTTTTCATTTTCGTAATATCGTTGCTAACACCCTGGAGTTGCGCAAAAAAAAACGGCAACCAGTTTTCCAACTGATTGCCGTAGCGCGAAACGTGCAAAGCCGGTTTGACGAATTATGTCCGTAGACTTCGCAGCGGTTCGTTAATCATCAAGGCGTCGAACTGGAGCCTGATTGGTTTGAATTCGTCGAAGCACTTTGCGGCTCGGAATAAATTCGGCTGCTGCTGTTGGTGCTCGCGGAAGTCGGGCTCAACGAGTTATCGGAAGACTGATTCGTTGAACTGCCACTGGCACTGTTGGGCGACGAATTATAAATGCGATCAGGTTTTCCCTGATCTGAAGTAGCGTTCAGCGAGTTTGGCGAACTGCTGGAATCGGATTTCTGAGAATCCCAGCGGCCCGCACCGGAGCTTTGGTCACTGGCGCCGCGATCGGAAGTCGGTTTCAGGCTCTCGCTGTTTGTGGAACTGGAACTGTCAATCGCAGAACTATCTTTGGAACTGTCGGATGAGATTGAACCAGACGTGCCCATCGAAGTGCCGCTGCTGCTCGCGTCAGAGCTTGAGCCGGAAATGTCAGCCGACCCGGCTGCGCCCGTACTGCTGGAACCGGAGACATTCCCGGAAACCGAGTCTGCGCTGCCACTTACTCCCGCACTGCCACTTGCGGAGCCGGAAATGTCATTGCTGCTGGAGCCGCTACTCGAAGAGCCAGAGCCGTAAATGCTGCTGGCCGCTTTGTCTCTTGAGGTTTGATCCAGTGAACCGCTGCTGCCGGCATTCGGGGAGCTTTGAATTCCGCCCGAGATTCCCGCGCCGCTGCTGGTAGAGGAACTCTCGCTCGTGCCGCCGCTGGAAGTGCTATTGTTCTGCGAGGAAATTTGAATGTTGTTATTCACATTCACCACTCCGGTCTGTTGTTTTACCACCGACAAGATGCGTTCTTTTTCCTGCTCGTTGTTCACCGTGCCGTTCAAAGTGATGACGCCGCCGCTGGCGGAGACCTGAATATTTGGCGCGATGGTGACGAATTCGGGATTACTCGTCAGCGATTGTTGGATCCGGGTCTGAAGCACTGTGTCGGACCCGCCGCTCTGCCACGAGGATCCAGTTGAACCATAGGTGCCACCTGACGTCGAACCGCTGTAAGTTGAAATATTATTTTCCGTCGTGCTGCTGGATTGATATGACGGCGATGACGAATAACTCGTGTCGTTGTAACGCGCGTGACGATGTTCACTGGCACAGCCAGCGGCCAACAGAAGAGATGCTGCAATTGTTATTGTTCGTGTGATTTTCATAGGCTTTTTTACTAACGTGAATTGTTTCCAGAACATAGGCCGCACCAACTCAGTCTCTATAGGGTGATTTGCCCAAAAAAATGGAAATTAAATCACCGTTGCACCCGCTCGGCGTCACGTTGCGATGTGAAACAAAATCGCCGGTCGGTTTACAAGTTGCGGAAAGAAATTAATCCACAAAAATGTTTAGCTTCTCAACGGCATGGATTTCGGCGCAGTCATGACGGCTACCTGCCTTTCCGCAGCCTTGGCCACCACACTGATGGCTTTGCTCGCGCGTTATCCCATCGCGCAAGCGCCGGGCATGGGCGAAAACTTTTTCTTCGTCTTCTCCGCGATTCCGGCGGCGACCGCGGCGGGCTTTGCGAACGGCTGGCAGGTCGCGCTGGGTGTTGTGTTCGTTTCCGGCATTCTGTTTTTGATTTTGTCCCTCGTAGGTTTGCGCGAACTCATTTTCAACGCCATCAGCCCAAGCATGAAAAATGGAATCGCGGCGGGCATCGGATTGTTCATCGCGTTCATCGGATTTCAGGAAGCGGGCGTCATCATCAAGGATTCTGGCTCAGCCGTGAAGCTGAACGCGCATTTTGGCTCGCCGGATTTAATTATTTTCTTTGTCGGCTTGTTGACCACAGCAGTATTGCATGCACGAAAAGTTCGCGGCTCGATCCTGTGGGGCATCGTCGTGGCAACAATTTTAACCTGCTCACTTAAAATCGCTTTGCCCCACCTGCCATTAACCATTTCTGCATCGCATGAAGTGACTGAGTCTATGCTGGTGAAACGATTTGAATTCGCCAAAGGGATTGTCTCCGCCCCGCCTTCGCTTTCCCCCACCCTGCTGCAGATGGACATCACTCACGCGCTCAGCCCTAAAATGCTGCCGTTCATTTTTGTTTTTCTTTTTATGCTCACGTTCGACGCCATCGGCACATTGATTGGCGTGAGCGAGCAAGCCGGATTCATGCGTGACAATAAACTGCCTCGCGCGAAACAGGCAATGGTCTCTGACGCGGTCGGGACAGTCGCGGGCGCGGCGCTAGGCACGAGCACGGTGACAAGTTTTATTGAGAGCGCGTCGGGCGTGGAGCAAGGCGGGCGAACGGGACTGACGGGACTTGTCGTGGCCGCGTTGTTCCTGCTGGCTTTATTTTTCAGCCCGCTGATTGCGATGGTGGGAAGTTATCCGCCGATTACCGCGCCCGCATTGGTGATTGTCAGCGCCATGATGATTCAGAACGTCGCGAAAATAGATTGGAAGGATTACACCGAATCCATTCCCGCGTTTCTGGTTTTGATTGGCATTCCCTTGTCGTATTCGATTGCCGACGGCCTGGCGCTCGGCTTCATCAGCTATCCGATCATTAAACTGTTCAGCGGACGCCGTCGCGAAATTGGCTGGCTGACTTACGTGCTGGGTTTGGTGTTGGTTCTCTATTTTGTTTTTGTGCGCAGTAAAATGAGTTAGGATTGCAAAAACGGTTATGCGCAATCTCAAGGAAAAACTCAGCATCGCTCGCGGCGAAAAACCGGCGGAGTTGCTTTTTAAAAACGCCCAGGTGGTCAATGTTCTCAGCGGAGAAATACATCCGGCGAACGTTGCGGTGGAAGATGGTCGCATCATTGGCTTCGGCGATTACGAAGCGAAGAAGGTCATTGATTTAAAAGGAGCGTATCTCGCGCCGAGTTTGATTGACGGGCATTTTCACATTGAAAGTTCGATGCTGACTGCGCCGGAGTTTGTGCGCGCCGTCGTGCCGCATGGAACGGGCGCGATGGTGATTGACCCGCATGAATACGCCAATGTCCTCGGCCTCGACGGCATTCGCTACGTTCTGGAATCCACCAAAAATCTTTCGGTGGATTTTTTTATCATGTTGCCGAGTTGCGTTCCAGCGACGCATCTTGAAACGGCGGGTGCGCGACTGACGGCGGACGATTTGAAGTTGATGATTGCCGACGAGCGCATCGCGGGTGTGGCGGAGCTGATGAATTATCCGGGCGTTTATCTTGGCTTCGACAGTGAGCTGGAAAAAATTGAAGCCGGCAAAGGCAAGTGCATTGACGGCCATGCGCCGGGTTTGCGCGGAAAGAATCTGAACGCGTACGCGCTGGCCGGAATTCGCTCCGACCATGAATCCACCGAACTCGACGAAGCGCGGGAAAAACTTCGGCTCGGCATGCACATCCTTTTGCGCGAAGGCAGCACGGAACGAAATCTCGCGGCGCTCGCTCCGCTCATCAACGCGCACAACGCCGCGAATTGCTCTTTCGCTACGGACGACAAACTGGCCGGCGACCTTGTGAACGAAGGGCACATTGATCATTGCATTCGCAAGGCCATCGCGGGCGGAGTGCCGCTGATTACGGCAATTCAAATCGCGACGATCAACACCGCGCGGCATTATAGGTTGCAGAATCTGGGGGCAATCGCGCCGCGTTTTTGGGCGGACTTTGTTGTGTTCGACGATTTGAAAAATTTTTCTGTGCGTCAGACTTACAAAAAGGGAGTGCTTGTGGCCGAGAACGGAAAATATCTCGTGGCGCAACCGCCGATAGTGCCTTTGCCGCGCAGCACGATGAACGTGCGCTACGGTGCCGCGAATCTTTCCGTGAAAGCGAAAGGCCCAGCGAAAATCAAGGTCATTGAAATCGTCCCGAATCAAATTGTAACCAAACAAATCATCGAATCGCCGAAAGTCGAGGACGGCCAAATCGTTTCCGATCCAGCGCGCGATATTTTGAAGTTGGTAGTCGTCGAGCGACATCGCGCGACGGGAAATGTGGGTGTTGGCTTTGTGCGCGGATTCAAACTCAAGTCGGGCGCGATTGCCTCGACCGTGGCACATGACGCGCACAACGTCGTTGTTGCCGGAACGAATGACGCGGACATTTTATTTGCAATTCGCGAGTTGGAAAAACTTCAGGGCGGCCAGGTTGCCGTGGAAAATGGCAAAGTGAAAGCTGAACTCGGTTTGCCTGTAGCTGGTCTCGTTTCTGACCAGCCGCTCGACGAAGTGATTCAGCGCATCGCCGCTCTGAATGCCGCCGCACACGCGATGGGCTGCGACCTCGAAGCGCCGTTCATGACGCTTTCGTTTTTAAGCCTCTCACCGATTCCCGAATTAAAACTCACCGACCAGGGCTTGATTGACGCGGTGCATTTGAAGCACACGGAATTATTCGTGTAAGCACGCTTATTCCACCGTGACGCTTTTGGCGAGATTGCGCGGCTTGTCCACGTCGCAACCGCGCGCGACGGCGATGTGGTAAGCAAAAAGTTGCAAGGGAATGCTCGCCAGCAGCGGATAAACCGGTTCGGCGGTCTTCGGCAAATAAATCACATCGTCCGCCACTTTCTGTATTTGTTCGTCGCCTTCAGTGGCGATGGCGATAATCGGCCCCTTGCGCGCGCGAATCATCGAGAGGTTCGCCATCGTTTTATCGTACATGGAATCCTGCGGCACGAGAAATACCGTGGGCGTCTTCGGATCAATCAGCGCAATCGGCCCATGCTTCATTTCGGCAGCCGAATAACCTTCGGCATGAATGTAGGAAATTTCCTTCAGCTTGAGCGCGCCTTCGAGGGCAATCGGAAATGTGTAACCGCGACCCAGGAAGAAAAAGTCATCCGCGCCCGCATATTTGGCCGCAAGTTTTTTGAAAACGGCGTCTTGCGCAAGAATGGC
>JBEEGR010000024.1:0-3016 GCA_041166985.1 Verrucomicrobiota bacterium
ACGCCGATGACACCCGCACCGATGGAGCCTGCGACCAACGATATCGCTGCCACTCCCACACCTGCGCCGGAACCGGTCGTGGAAGAGCCATTGCCCCCGCGCATCGTGCAGCGCGAAGGATTGGTTCGCGGCACGTTCAGCATTCAAGCGCCGACACCTTACGAGTTGATCAACACGGACAATAAACGCGCGATCAATTATCTCTATACTACCTCGACCAACCTCGATCTGAGCCGCTACAAAGGTCTGCACATCATTGTGACCGGCGAAGAAGGCCTCGACGAGCGCTGGAAAAACACGCCGGTCATCACCATTCAGCGCATCCAAGTGCTCGAATAATGGCGGCGGACAATCTCATTGATGGCCGCGCCATCGCCGCGCAAATCCAGGGCGAACTCGCCCAACGCGTCGCTGCGCTGAAAACTCGCGGCGTTCAACCCGGCCTGGCGTTTGTGCGCGTCGGCGAAGATGCAGCTTCCAAAGTTTATGTCGGGCGAAAGGAAAAAGCCTGCGCGGAACTCGGCATCTTTTCTGAAACGCAGGTGCTGCCGGAAAATACCAGCGAAGCCGAGCTGCTCGCGCTGATTGAGAAGCTCAATGCAGATTCGAGAGTTCATGGAATTCTGGTCCAGGCGCCGTTGCCGAAACAGATTCGCGAAGCCGTGGTTTACTCAACGGTATTGCCACAAAAAGATGTAGATGGGTTTCATCCGGTAAACGTCGGCAAACTGATGCTGGGTGATCCCAGTGGGTTTCATCCCTGCACACCGGCGGGCATTCGCGAATTGCTGGCGCGTTCAAATGTGAAAACGGACGGCGCGGAAGTTGTCGTGCTGGGCCGCGGCAATATTGTCGGCAAACCGATGGCCGCGATGCTCTGCCAGAAAGACAAAGTGGCGAATGCGACGGTCACGATTTGTCATTCCGCAACGCGCGACATTAAAGCGCATTGTCGTCGCGCCGATATTTTGATTGCGGCGATTGGCCAGGCGGAGTTTGTAAAAGCTGATATGGTGAAGCCGGGCGCGGTGGTGATTGATGTCGGCGTGAATCGCGTCAGTGATGCAACGGCGAAAGGCGGCTCGCGATTGGTCGGCGACGTGGATTTTAAAAATGTGCAACCGGTGGCCGGGAAAATTACGCCAAACCCCGGCGGTGTCGGGCCGATGACAATTGCGATGCTGATGTCGAACACGGTGAGAGCGGCGGAGATTTGTAGCGGCGGTCTGTGACCGCCGAAAATTTAGTCAGCGAGCGCTCATAGAGCGCCGCCACAAGAAAACAATATGCAAGCCACACGAATTTTACCTGATTTACAATGCTCACTCCTGTGCGAAGAAGTCCGGCAGGAAGTGACGGGAAACTTTTTTCTGATCGGCGTCATTAACTTTATCCGCGTGCCGCAGGTGCCGGTCGTCGCATTGAAGTTGAGCGTATTCAGCCGCTGGACGGCGGGCATCGGCCAATTCACCGAAAGCGTTCGTCTGATTGCGCCCGACCAGGTAACTGTGTTGCGCAAAGGGGAAGTGAAGTTTGCTTTGCAGGATGCGAATCTGCACGCGACCAACGTGACAGTATTCGGCCAGGTGGAATTTAAAACTGCCGGCACATACTTCGTCGAAGTGTTGGTGGATGACGTAATGAAATTGCGTTATCCCGTGCCGGTTATCGTCCAGCCGCCGCCGAATCAGAATCCGCAGCAGCAACAGCCCGCAGGCGAAGCGCCAACGACGTAATTGGAGCGCGGGTCTGTGGACCCACAGCAGCGGCATTTATCTGGTGTTTTACGCAGCGCGGACACCTTGTTTTTAAATCGTGCGGCGGCTCACCCGTCCTCCGTAGCAATACTGCGGAGGGTGGACAGAGCCGCGTTCCGCTGCGCAAACTTCCGCGACAAATTTATTTCTTTTGTTAAACTGGCGGGCGTAAAAAAGTTTTTCGTTCGCGCAATGACCGAAACAGCACCAACAAAAACCAAAGCCTGGCAACCGCTGACGCCTCGTGGCGTGGCAGCGTTTGCCCATGCCAAACGACGGCGGCTTCTGCGGGTGCAACTGGTCTTTGCAGTGCTGGCAGCGATTACCGTGGTTTGGTTTTTGCGCACGGCCTGGTTTCCGACGGTGCGTGAAGCAATTCGCCAGCTTCCCACCCGCGGAGAAATTAACAGGGGCAAACTGGCATGGAGCGGGACTTCACCGCAACTGCTGGCCGAGGGTCGTTGGCTGGCGTTTAGTGTGGATACGAATCATACGGGCGAGGTGAAATCGACCGCGCATTTTCAGATTGAGTTTGGATCCGATGCAGCGCGGGTTTACTCGCTGTTTGGTTTCAGGGATTTCGCCTATTTGAAAAATTATGTGGTGGCGTTCAATCGAACCGACCTGGAACCGTGGTGGGGCGCGTGGGAGCCGCCGATTCTTTGGATGACTTTCGGAGGGGTGATTGCGGGGCTGCTGTTTAGTTGGGCGGCGCTGGCCACTGTCTATGCCGGGCCGGTCTGGCTGGCGGCATTTTTCGCGAATCGGAATTTGAACTTTTGGAACAGTTGGAAACTGGCGGGCGCGGCATTGATGCCGGGCGCGCTCCTGATGACCGTCGCTTTTCTTTTTTACGGCCTCGGGATATTGGATTTGATTCGGCTGCTCGTCGCGTTTGGCGCGCATTGGATTATTGGCTGGGTTTATCTGAGCTGGGCGGTGGCGGTTTCGCCAAAAATAATTTTGGTTGAGACGGAAATGAAAAATCCGTTCGTAAACAAATAAGATTGCGCCACTCAAAACTATTTTCCGCACGTCTTATTGCGTGGCTTGGCCAGTTCGTTTAGCTTCGCGCCATGACTTTTTCGGCCTGGCTGATTCGCGGTGCGCTGGCCGTTCTGCTTTGCTTGAGCATGAACGGCTGCCTGCCCGGTGGCCAAAGTCCGGCGGACGAAGAGAAGGAGCCGCATTATATCGCCGGTCGAAACGCGTTCAACGGAATGGATTTTCCGGGGGCGATTGAGGAATTTGAAAAAGCG
>JBEEGR010000025.1:0-8335 GCA_041166985.1 Verrucomicrobiota bacterium
CAGACGGCCCGGCGAGTGCCCTCATGTTTCACGTGGCCGTATTCATCGAGAGGAAGAATTTGCGGATATTTTTTAGAAAGCCAGAGCGGCGGTGCGGCGGTAGGCGTGGCGAGGACGATTTTAATTCCCGCATCTCCGAGAATATCCATGACCCGCTTGAGCCAGTCGAAATTGAATTTGCCTTCCTCCGGTTCGCAGAGGCCCCACGAAAAATCGGCGAGGCGGACGACGTTGATGCCAGCCTTAACCATCAACTCGGCATCCTGCTCCCATTGAGCTTCGGGGTTTGCGGCGGTGCCGCCGTAAGGATAGACCCAATGTTCCGGATAATAATCAACGCCGAAATACATAAGATGATTTGCGTGCGTGCGTTGGTTGCACTGTAAATACCAGAAAACGATTTCGCAATGTAAAAAAAGCGGGGCTTAATTATCAGTTGCCAATGCTCAGAAGCTTCTCATCAAAAGGATTGATTCGCTTCGCGTTTTTCCGGCACTATGCCAATTTACAGAATGAGCACAGGCACCTTAGCCCCGTCCGATGCGCCAATCACCGCTCCTGCGAGCGTGGATTTTTCGCGTCCCGTCGTCCCACCCAAGAAAAGCGCATTCAAGCTGATCAAAGAAGTGCTCGACCATGGCGGACCGGGTTATCTGCAATTTGCCATCACGAACATCTGCAATGCTGACTGCGGTTTCTGCGGTTTCGCCCGTTCCAAATTTGATCCCAAAGCGCGTCGCAGCGTCACGTTGAAAGAAGCGCAGGACGTCGTTGATATTGCTGTCAAAAATCACATCGGCTACATGCTGTTTGTTGGCGGTGAGCCAATGGTGCATCGCGATTTGCGCGCCATGACGCGTTACGCGGCGGAACGCGGCATTCGCCCGATGATTTGCACCAACGGCGGTTTATGGAACGATGACAACATGCGCGGCCTCACCAGTGACGGCCTCAGCAGCGTGATCATGTCCATTGACGCGCACGACGTAACCAAGCACGAAAAAAACCGCGGCCTGCCGGATGTCTGCAAAAAAATCAAAAAGGCGAATGAGTATTTCCATTCCGTCGGCGTGCAAACCACCGCCAGCATCACGGCGAGCCGGTTGATTGATGATTACGAGAAGCTCCCTGATTTTCTCGAAACACTTGGTTTCACAAGCTGCACGTTCAGTTATCCGCTCACTTCACTGGCCAGCAGTTATCTCAGTTTCAGCGACAGCGGTCTTGTAAATTACAATAACGAGGAGCTTATCCAGTTGTTTGAGAACATCAAAAAGATGAAGCTTCGCAGTGGTTATCCGGTGGTGAACCCGACCGAATCTCTGGAAGAGATGCAACGCCACCTGCGGGGCGAGAAGGAAAAATTCGGCTGCCTGGGCGGTCACAAATATTTCTACCTGGATTGGAACCTGAATCTTTACCGCTGCCATTTCTGGGAAACGCCGATGTGCAATGTTTACGAGTGGGACGATTCCAAGCTCATCCGCGACGGCTGCACGCGTTGCATGATTGATTGCTACCGCGACCCGAGCGTGCTCCAGTTCGTTGCCATCAGCGCGAGCGATGCGTTCAACAACGTGAAAAAGGGTAAACTCATTTCCGCCGCCAAAAATGTTTTTGACCGCCGTAATCTGACTTCCTTGAAAGCTGTGTGGGATGACCGCAAGTGGATTGGCGGGGTTTGAACAAGGCTGCTGAAAAACGATTGGTGGAGATGGACTACTGAATTCTCGCCCTATAAAAACGAATGCTTTGATTCGTACCGGCCGGATCCGTGTAATCCACTATTCCACTGGTGGCGGAGTTGGTGGAAATGGCAACCCACGTTAGAAGATTTGACGAAGCCTCGATGATGTAATGGGAAGCAGTAACTCCCGTTACACGCACTTTGAACCCGTTGGTAGCCGGTTGGGCGAGCATAAACTGCAACGGGACGGAGATGGTGGATAAAACTCCGTTGGAACTACTTCTTGTGCCGCCCGTATTTGTGAGTCGCACGCAATAACTTCCCACATCTCCAGAATCAACATTGGAAACTGAGTAGCTGAGCGGCGTCGGAGTCAGAGAAATCAGAATGGTGCCGCTGGTCCCGGGAATATCGTTCGTGCCGAATCTCCATTGATACGAAACTGGTGTGACATTCGCGCCGACTGTGACCGTAAATTTCGCCGTGCCTCCATTTGTGACAATCTGGTCTAAAGGTTGGACAGTGATGACGGGCGGCGCACCGAGTTGGCCGTGACATTCCATCAGGAGCATGCACCACAACAACAAGCACATGGCTCCATATTTCGATTCAATATAGGAAAAGGGCGCTCTCATGTTACATAATCCGCCGCTCTAACAGCTACTTTGGTGCCGCTAGAAGCGATAGGTCAATTTAACGCGGAAGCTCCTTCCGTCTTGCCGGATGATGTCCTGCTGATGGAAACGAGTCGCCGGGTCGCCGTAGTTGCGATCCAGCAAATTGTAAATGCTGCCCGAGAATTCCAGGTTTTTGACCAGGTTTTGGCTGAAGAGCGTGAAATTTACAATTCCAAAACCGGCCGCATCTTCGCCTGGGACTTCGCCGAGGGACGTGGTCTGCATCGTGTGGCGGCTGCTCGTGTATTGGAATTCCAGGCTGGCGAAAATCTTATCTTTGAAGACTGGCGCGCTGACGTTGAATTTCCCCAGATGATTTGGAGAATCGGTCAACCGGCGATTGGTTTCCCGATTTTCTGTTTCCTGATAAGTGTAACTCGCGCGGGTGCGGATTCCATTTTTCCAACTTCCTTCCAAGGCCAGCTCCACTCCGGTGGCATCCGCATTGAAATTGGTGAAGCTCCCGTTCTGAAAGGTGATCAGGTCATCCATCTGGTTGTAGAATCCGGAAAGCGAGGATTTGAGATTGTGCCCGAATTCCTGTTCATAAACCAATTCGTAGGAAGTGATTTTTTCCGGCCCGATGTCCTGAAAGCGCGGGTCGCTCAACTCCAGAAAATTCGGCGCGCGAAAGGCCGTTCCGTAAATCGCCTTGAGAGTGGACGTAGGAAAAGGATGATAAATCAAGGCCGCGCGCGGACTCACGCTCGGGTCGAAATCTCCGTACTGATCGTAGCGCACGCCGGCATTGAGATGCAGGTTTGTCACCACTTCAAATTCGCCCTGCACGTAAACTCCATAGTTCTGGCGTGTCTGGTGCACATCGGTGAAGGCCGTGCCCGTGGCAGGCTCAAACACGCGCCGATGCTGTTCAAAATCGTCCCGATATTCTCCGCCCACGGTGATGACATGCCGGTCCCAGAGTTTCTTGTTCAACTGTAACTCCGTGCCCCACCGTTGTCCTTCCTGCTGTTCCTTGAAAAATGATGGAGCCACCGGATAGCCGATTTGAAAATCATTCCGATCGTAATACAGTCGCGCCATTACATCCGCCACGTCGGGAAAACTGTGCTCGTATTTCAGGCTCACATAACTCTGTTCATCAACTGTCCGCAGACGCGGGTCATTAAACGTGGTGAAATACTGCGCCGTCGGATTACCCTTCTTCCGCTCGATATATGTGCCTTGCAATGTCAGATCACGGTAGCTCACTGATCCGAAAAAACTGCCAAACGCGTCCTCATCACGACTGTGTGCGACGCCATTGTTCTGTTCCGGCGTGTTAAACTCCTTATAAAATAAACGCTCCGGCCCGGCGCTATCGTAGAGGGAGCCGGAGAGCAGCATCTGAACGCCATTGGTAAAAGATTTTCCGACCGTGACCCGGCTTTTGTAGGTGTCGAAACGGCCGTATTCACCCGAAATTTCCGCGCCATCAATCTGTTTTCCCTGCCGGGTAATCACGTTGATCACGCCAAAAAAAGCGTTGTCACCGTAAAGCACCGACCCTGGCCCGCGGACGATTTCGATGCGGTCAATCAAGTCCACATCCAGAATAAACCCCGTATCAATAAACGCGCCGTCCGTCAGGTCGCTGTTCAAGCGATGCCCGTCGATCATGAGAAGAATCCGACTGTTGAAGTCGCCAAGGTTGACGCCGCGCGTGCCGAGAAACGCGTAATTGCGGTCATAAGACACATAAAAGCCCGGCACACTCCGCAATACATCGGCCAGGGTGCGGTAACCGTAGCGTTTAATTTCATCCGAAGTAATCACCGTGACCGACGAAGGCGCTTCCGACGCCGTCTGTTCAAAACGTGAGGGAGTCGAGACGGGAATATCCATCAATTGACTCAGCGGCAATTCCAGTAAACTGGATGTCGCAACCGAAGTTTCTCCGAGCGCCGGGACGGCAATGCACAGCGTCGCCAGCAGCATCCAGCAAAACAAAAAAACTCGGCGATTAAAGAAAAAGCGCATCAGGCAATCAGAAAACATGTCTGGAACAGAAAATCCATAGCGGCGGATTCTTGACAGTTTTCCGGGGACAGCGCGAGAAAAAACGCTGGCTGGTGACCCGGAAGCGCAAAGGAACGTGCTTTTTACCGATCATGGGTTAGCTTTCAACCGGGTTGTAAATTGGCCCGCACCTAATGCAAAATCTTGTTGAAGATTTTCTCCAGTATCTCCGCCACGAACGCGGCCAGGCCGAGCATACGCAGAAAACTTACGCTGGCCTGCTGCATAAATTCATCCACTGGGCCGCCAACAACAGCCTGAGCGATTGGAAGCAGGTCGAGTTGAAGCATCTCATGTCGTTTCTACAGTTTGAACGCGAACGTTCGCTGGTCCATGAGCCGAAAGAATCCCCCCGCCGGCTCAGCAGTGAAAGTGTTTACCTGGAGATCGCCGCGTTGCGCGCGTTCTACCGGTTTGCCGAGAACGAAAAAATTCTCCTGGTGAATGTTGCTGAACACCTGTCATTGCCGCGCCGCTGGAAACGTCTGCCCAAGGCGCTGACGAACGAGGAAATTGCGAAACTGCTCGAACCCATAATTCCTGAGACGCCGCAGAGTTTATGCGACCAGGCGGTGCTGGAACTGGCTTACGCGTCTGGTTTGCGGCTTTCCGAATTGAAAAACCTGCGGCTGGAACAACTGCATCTCGAAGCCGGGTTCATCAACGTCATTGGCAAAGGCAACAAAGAACGCGTGGTGCCGGTCGGAAAAAAAGCGGTGGAAGCATTGAATCGTTACCTTGAAAACGGCCGCCCGAAGCTGATCACGCCGCGATCAACGGCGGCGGTTTTTTTGACAGGACGCGGAACCCCATTTGCCTCCGTTACGCTTTGGCTCCGCATCAAGCACCGGGTGGGCCGCGCCGGAATCTCGCGAAACATCACGCCCCACATGTTGCGGCACAGCTTCGCCACGCATCTGCTGGAGCACGGCGCGGATCTGCGCGTGATTCAGGAATTGCTCGGGCACGCAAGCATCAGCACGACGGAAGTGTACACGCACGTGACCGGAAATCGGTTGCGGGAGGTTCACCGAAGATTTCATCCGCGCGCTTAATGAGTGTCAGGTTTTGTGAATAAACCAGGCCGCGCCACTTCTATTCCGGAACACGAACCACGCGAAGTATTTATTCAAAATCGTAAATCACAACCTTCTTCACGAGCGGCTTCACAAATTGTTCGACGAACTCCACGTGCTGCGGATGGATCTGGTAGGCCTGTTCGGCCTGTTTGCTGGTGAAGATCAGATTCAACGCCACCTGGTAGGATTGTTCCACGACCGGCCGGTGACTCGGAGACATTTTGCCAGCCTGCAACTGTGTGACACCCGGAATTGTTTTTAAAAGTTTGTTGGCGCCTCTGATGAGTTCGTCGGCTGCACTTGAATTGTTCGGGTCAGTCCAAAAAATAACGATGTGCGAAAACATAAAACGTTCGCGCATTCTTCATGTTTTGCGGCGGTCGGCAAGTTGAATTGAATCCTGTCCCGGGCTTTCTTGACCTTACAATTTTTGGACATCTTCGTCCCACTTCGCGGCAAAGTGCGGAGCCTTTTCCCAATCGCTCGCCTCATTCGCGTGAAACCAGCGTAATTAAAAGGGTTTAAGCATTTCCCGGCACCGGATTTGCTGAGCTTCATAGAAATCTATGCGGGCAAAAAAAATAATCCGATCCAAGAGTCCATGGAGGGCTGCCCATCGGTTTGCAGATTTCCGCTGTTGGATCTCCAACCGCTGCCGCCAACTCTGATTTCCGTGCGCACTTTCTCAATCAAACAAAAGCTGACGCTGATCATAATGACAGCGACCACGGTGGCTCTACTGCTCATCTCGCTTGGTTTCGTGGCGTACGAACTGTTTACGTTTCAAAAAACAATGCGGCAGGATTTGGTGTCGCAGGCTAAATTCATCGGCGACCTCAGCGCTTCCGCTTTAATCTATAACAACGAAAAAGAGGCCGGCGCCATTCTCGCGGCGCTGACCAATCGCCCGCACATTACGTCTGCCGCCATCTACACCGGCGCCAACCATTCAACGGCGGGACTGTTTGCGTGGTATCCCACTTCTTCATCTGCCACCGAATTTCCATCTCATCCCGAGCCTGACGGGCATAATAAATTTGACTATAAAAATGGCACGCTGACCCTCTTTCAGCAAATCATGCTTCCCGGTGAGGCGAAATCTTCCGGAATGATTTATTTAAAATCCGACCTCGGCGAAATGCGCGAACGGATCACTCACTATGCGCTGATGTTCGCCTTCCTCATCGTGGCCATCTCGACAGTGACCTATTTTCTTTCGCGCCGGCTGCGACGCATTATTTCCCGGCCAATCTATCATCTGGTGGAAACCACCCGGGCGATATCGCAGGGGAAAAATTATTCCACCCGCGCCCAAAAATACGATGAGGACGAACTCGGCGATCTCATTGATAACTTCAATGAAATGCTTTCGCAGATTCAACAGCGCGATGCCGAACTGCAGCACGCCAAAGGCGATCTCGAAAAGCGCGTTCAGGAACGAACGCAGGACATGGAGCAGGAGATTGTTGAACGCAAACGCGCGGAAGCAGCGTTACAGGCGCAGTTCACCCGCATGACCCTGTTGAACCAGATCACGCGCGTCATTTCCGAACGGCAGGACATGGAAAGCATTCTTTACGTTGTGTTGCGGCAGCTTGAAGACCATCTCGGCATTGATCTGGGCGTGGTTTGCCTGTTCGACCACTCCGCCGAAACGCTCAATGTCACCGCAGTGCGCCTCAAAAATCCATTACTCGCGCCCAAACTCGATTTGCAGCAGGGCACGGTATTGAATCTGGATCAAAGCGGATTGCGCGCTTGTAAACACGGGGACGCGGTTCAGATCCCCAATACTCACAAGTCATCCACTCTCCTGGCCGAAAAATTCGCCGCCGCTGGCTTCCGCGCCGCCGCCGCCGTGCCGTTGATTGTGGATAATAAAATGTTCGGCACGCTCATTGTCGGACGGTTGGCGGTGGAAAGCTTTTCCCAGGACGAATGCGATTTTTTAAACACCTTGAGCGAGCATGTCGCCCTTGCCGCGCATGATGCGCAGTTGCATACCGAACTGGAAAGTGCGTACCACGAGCTTCGTCAGACACAGCAGGCCGTCATGCAACAGGAACGCCTCAAAGCGCTCGGGCAGATGGCCAGCGGCATCGCGCACGACATCATCAACGCGCTTTCGCCCGTTGTTGTATTTGCCGACCTGCTGGTTCGAAGTGAAGCGGCGTTAAGCGCGAATGGAAAAAAACATCTCCACCACATCAAAACCGCCGGCGAAGACATTGCTCACATTGTCGCCCGCCTTCGCGAATTTTATCGCCAGCGCGATGAAGAGGAAACACTGCATTCGCTGAACCTCAACGATCTCGCCAATCAGGTGATTGATATGACCCGCCCGCGATGGCGCGATATTCCTCAGGGCCGTGGCATCATGATCGAAATGCTAAACGACCTCGATGCGAACCTGCCCGAGTTGGTGGGTATTGAAAGCGAAGTCCGGGAAGCGATGACGAACCTGGTTCTGAATGCCGTGGACGCCATTCCGCACGGCGGCACAATCACGGTACGCACACGCACGGGCCTGCGCGATTTAGGAAACGGCAAGCCAACGCAGGTGATCCTTGAAATCAGCGACACTGGCATCGGCATGGATGAGGAAACACGCAAGCATTGCCTGGAACCGTTCTATTCCACCAAAGGCCAGCGCGGCACCGGTCTGGGATTGGCGATGGTTTACGGAGTCATGGAGCGGCACGGCGGTCAGATCGAGGTGGTCAGCGAACGGGGCCAAGGCACGACAATGAAACTGATTTTCCCGTTGCGCCGCCTCGCCAGCCGAGGCGCACCGAAGGGTGCGCCGGAAGAAGCCGTGATGCCTTTGCGCCTTTTGTGCATTGACGACGAACCGCTGCTGCGCGAATTGCTCC
>JBEEGR010000026.1:0-2652 GCA_041166985.1 Verrucomicrobiota bacterium
CAAAATCAAGCGTCGGGCATCTGCTCGGCGGCGCAGGCGCGGTCGAAGCGGTGATTTGCCTGATGGCCTTGCGCGAACAATGGCTGCCGCCAACCATCACGCTCCAAACACCCGACCCGGCCTGCACATTTCCCATCGTTCAAAAACCGACTGACGCAAAGCTCGATTACGCGTTGACCAATTCGTTCGGTTTCGGCGGCGCGAACGGCACGCTTATTTTGCGGAGGTGGTCGTGAGTGATATTTTTATTTGCGGCACCGGCGCAGTTTCTCCCGCTGGCTGGGACATGTCATCTTTTCGCGAAGCGCTGATGCGCGGCGAACCGCTGCCCACCAAAGAACTCGCGCGTCCCGGCTGGACTCAGCCATTGCGCATCCGCCAGGTTCCGGCGGCGAACCCGCGTCCCAGTTATATGGCGCACGCGCGGTTGCGCCGCACAAGTCCGATCGCGCAATACGCCGTTGGCGCTGCGCTCGAAGCGTTGGGCAGCGATGCCGCGCAATACGCCGACGGAAAATTTCGTCTCGGAATTATTTTTTGCGCGATGTCCGGTTGCGTGAATTACTCGCGCCGCTTTTACGACGAAGTTTTGAAAGATCCTGCGACCGCCAGCCCGCTCGTGTTTCCGGAAACGGTTTTCAATTCGCCTGCCAGTCATCTCGCGGCGTTGATCGGCACAACGGCGATCAATTACACTCTGGTCGGCGATCCCGGCACGTTCGTCTCGGGAATCGCGCTCGCCGCTGACTGGCTCATGGACGGACGTGTGGATGGCTGCCTCGTCGTTGGCGCGGATGAAATGGATTGGCTGACGGCGGACGCGATGCGGCTGTTCGAGCATTCAACCATCGTGAGCGACGGTGCGGGCGCGCTTTATTTGAAACGCGAGCCAAGCGGGAACTTAAATGTTCGGCTCCACGCAATCACCAGCCCGCATTTGTTCTGCCGAAGAAAATCCCGCGCGGTCGCTATCGCTGCGGCGCGCGCTGAACTTTCTTCCGTTCGCCCAAAAGAAATATTGTGTGATGGCCTCATGGGAAATCACCGCGCCGATCACGAAGAACAATCCGCGTGGCAGAATTGGATCGGCCCGCGTCTCTCCGCCAAAAAAATTCTTGGTGAAGGACTCACCGCCGCCGCCGCCTGGCAATGCGTCGCCGCAGTGGACGCGCTGCAACAAAATCAATACGATGCCGCCACGGTCAGCGTGGCCGGTTGCAACGAACAAGCCATCGCCGCGCAGTTTGTCCGCTGTAACGGCGCTCTGTGAGCGCCGGATCTGAAATGCGACGGTCATAGACCGCCGCTACAATAAATGAGTTCCCGCATTATCTTAATCACAGGCGCAAACGGCGGCCTCGGTCAAGGCATCGCCCGCTCATTCCTCGGGGAGTCGCCGGAAAATTTCATCTGGCTGGGCGTGCATTCCCGTCGTGAGTTGGCCGATAAACTCACTAATGAATTCAGTGACCGTTGCGCATGTGTTCAACTGGACGTCACCCAACCGGCGTCGTGGAAAAGCGCGGTTGAATTAATTTTGGCAGAACACAATCGTCTCGACGTGCTCGTCAACAACGCCGGAACTCACGCCGACAGTTTGCTCGGCACCATGCCGCTGAGTTCGTGGGAAAATGTTTTGACCACCAACCTTGATGCGACGTTTCACGGTTGCCAGGCTGTGTTGCCGACAATGATTTCGCAACGCGCCGGACGCATCGTGAACATTTCTTCACTCAGCGCGTTGCTCGCGCCCGCCGGTCAAACAAATTACGCCGCCGCCAAAGCCGGAGTGGTCGCCCTCACGCAATCGCTGGCGAAGGAAGTCGCGCGCATGAACATTACGGTGAACGCCTTATGTCCCGGTTTTGTGGAAACCGATATTCTTTCCGCGATGAGTCCTGAAGAACGCAAAGCCGCGCAGAGCCGGATTCCGATGCGACGCTTTGGCAAACCGGAAGAGATCGCGGCAGCGGTGAGATTTCTGGCTTGTGCCGAAGCCAGCTACATTACAGGCTCAACGTTGAAAGTGGATGGCGGAATTTTTTAATCAAATGGAAGACGCAATAGCTCTCAAAGAAAAAATCAAAGCCATGATGGTTGAAAACCTCATGTTGCAGGTAACGGCGGCGGAAATCGGCGATGACCTGCCGCTCTTCGGTCCCGGCGGACTCGGCCTCGATTCCGTGGATGCGCTGCAACTCGTCGTCGCGCTCGATAAAAACTTCGGCCTGAAAGTCGCCGACCCGGCGGCAGCAAAAGTGATTCTGCAAAGCGTGAACACCATTGCTGATGCGGTGCAGACGAAGCAGGCGGCCTGAGTTTATCGGAGGGACGAGTTCCACGAGTCCCTCATTTCTTTTCGCTTTTAAGGTTTGGGACTCGTGGAACTCGTCCCTCCGATTTTCCGCCACGCCGCCACAAACATTCCGTTGCCATCGGAATCCTGCGGCCAGATCCAGACACGCGGCGATGCCGGCAACTCGGGATTCAACGGATTCGCAACTGCGAGCGGCTCAAAATCTTTGAACTGATTTTCAAATGCTTCCACCACGTCGGTCGTTTCTGATTTTGTCAGTGTGCAGACGGCGTAAATTAATTTCCCACCCGGTTTCACCAAACCAGCCGCGTTTGCCAAAAGCTGTTTCTGAAGCT
>JBEEGR010000027.1:0-3263 GCA_041166985.1 Verrucomicrobiota bacterium
CACCGCCATTCTCGGCAATGTGAACGAAGCGGGTTTGCCTTCGACCGCCATGGTGCGCATCCGCGACGTGGTGAATTCCGAAACGGATAATTTTTACGAGCAACTCGCGGGTGGCGTGACGGCGGTGAATCTTCTGCACGGCTCGGCCAATCCGATTGGCGGGCAGAATTGCGTCATCAAGTTGCGCGACGGCGACAGTCCAGAGGAGTTAATTTTCACCAACGCGCCACAAGGAATCAAATTCGCGCTCGGCGAAAACGTGAAGCAATCAAACTGGGGCGAAAAATTTGTGACGCGCTTTCCACAGACGCGAATGGGCGTGAAGGCCTTCATTGAAAACCGCTTCACTGCCGCGCAGCAGTATTTGCAGGACTGGGAAAATTTTCGCAGCCAGGGCGGACTGCCGCCGCGCCGCGATCTGGAACTGGAAGCGATCGGCGAAATCATCCAGGGCACGCGGCTGATTCATTGCCATTCGTATCGGCAGGATGAAATTCTGATGCTGATTCGGCTGATGGAAAGTTTTGGCGTGAAGATTGGCACGTTCCAACACGTGCTCGAAGGCTACAAAGTCGCTGATGAAATCGCGAAGCATGGCGCGGGCGGCTCGACGTTTTCGGATTGGTGGGCCTACAAGTTTGAAGTCTATGACGCGATTCCATATAACGGCAGCCTGATGCGCGATCGGGGAATTGTGGTTTCGTTCAACTCGGATTCCTCCGAACTGGCGCGGCGGCTTTATCTCGAAGCGGCGAAAGCGGTGAAGTATGGCGGCACGCCGGAAATCGAAGCGCTGAAGTTCGTCACGTTGAATCCGGCGAAGCAATTGCAGATGGATAAATTCGTCGGCTCGCTCGAACCGGGCAAGGACGCGGACTTCGCCATCTGGTCCAAGTCGCCGCTGGATTACGACACAGTCTGTCTGCAAACGTGGATTGATGGTAAAAAATATTTCGACCGCTCGCTGAACGCCGACCGCGTGGCGCGTTTGAAACAGGAACGCAATGACCTGATTGCGAAAGCGAAAAAGATTTCCAAGCTCGCCAGCGGCGGCGGTGAAAGCGGTGGCAGTGATGACAAAGACGATTCATTTTTCCGCGTTTCGCTGGAGCATGAATTTGATGGCCGCGACCGGCATTGTCTGGATGAATTAACGCGCGATGGAGAATGAACTGATGAAATCTACGTTCGCCCTCTCCCCAACCCTCTCCCCCAGGAGAGGGAGGAATCTGTTCCAGGCACTTGCGGTTTTGTTCTGTGTCTTTTCTCTGACTGCTGCACAGGCAGAGAGCACACTGCTTTACAATGGCGTCATCCACACGGTTTCCGGCGAGACCTTCACCAACGGCGCGGTTCTGATCAACAGCAACAAAATCGAAACCGTGCTCGATGGCAAAACTTCCAAACGATTGAGCGTGCGACAGATGATTGACCTGAAAGGACAGCATGTTTATCCCGGCTTAATCGCAGTGAATACGGTGCTGGGCCTGACTGAGATTGACGCCGTGCGTTCAACGCAGGATTCAACCGAGGTCGGCGACGTGACGCCGGAAGTGGAATCGTGGGTAGCGGTGAATCCCGATTCGGAAATTCTGCCCGTGGCGCGCGCCAATGGCATCGCTTATTTCGAGCCGGTGCCGAAAGGAAATCCCGTTCCCGGGCAATCCGCGTTGCTCGCGATGACTGGTTGGACGTATGAACAAATGGCGGTTAAAAAACCAGTCGCGCTGCATGTCTTCTGGCCGAACGTGGACCTGAACACGACGCCCAAAGAAAAATCACGCGAACCAGCGAAGTGGAAATCGCTCGAGGATCAGGCGAAGGAACGCCGCGCAAAACTGCTTTCGCTTGCGGATTTTTTTGAAGAAGCCCGGGCGTACGCCAAAGCAAAAAATGCCGGCACCAACAGCGCGCGCTGGAAAAAAATTCCCGCCTGGGAAGCGATGTTGCCGTATGTGCGCGGTGAATTGCCCGTCGTGATTCACGCCGATGAAGTGCGACAGATCCGGTCCGCCGTGCAATGGGCGAACACGAATAGCTGGAAAATCTGCATCGCCGGTGGACGCGACGCGTGGATGGTTGCCGATCTGCTCGCGACGAATAAAATTCCGATCATCTTTGAAGACACGTTCTCGCAACCAACACGTGACACGGAATCCTACGACGTCCATTTCTCCGCGCCGGAAGTTTTACGCAAAGCGGGCGTGCGCGTTTTGTTCAGCGTTGGCCCGGATAGTTTCGGCGCGCCGATGGCGCGGAACCTTCCTTACGCCGGATCGCAGGCGATTGCGTTTGGTTTGCCCGAAGACGAGGCGCTCAAGGGCATCACGTTGTATCCAGCGGAACTGATGGGCGTCGCGGATCGGCTCGGTTCATTGGAAGCCGGCAAAGAAGCAACGCTGTTTGTTTGTGATGGAAATATTTTCGACCTGCGCGCAAACGTGAAGCGGATGTGGATTGCGGGCAGGGAAATCAACCTGGATAACCGCCACACACGGCTTTACGGAAAATATAAAAACCGACCGAAGCCGTGACAGGCGGGCGCGCGCTTGTCTAGGTAAAAACCCCTTATGTATGCAGAGCCGTCTCCGTTTCACGCGCGGGGATTTCGTAGCGAGGGAGAGCATCGCCCTTCAAGCATAAGCGCACGGCATTCAGGAGGCCCTGTAGATCGTAGGGCTTGGGCAGGAAATTAATCTGCTCTCCGAGCAAGGAATGATCGCCAACAATTTCCGGGCTATAACCGCTGGTGTAAATGACTTTGAGCTGGGGATTACGGCCTTGTAGCTCGCGCGCAAGTTCGCCACCGCTCATGCCGCGGGGCATCACCATGTCCGTCAATAGCAGTTCGACCGGTTCGGAAGAATTTTCCCAGACAGCAAGAGCTTCCCGGCCGTCGGCGGCTTTAAGTACGCGGTAGCCGCGCCTTTCCAGCGCGGCGCACGCCAGGTCCCGCACGGAAATTTCATCCTCGACCACCAGCACGGTTTCGCCGTGGCCCGGGTCGGGCAAGCGGGCCTGCGCGGGCTTCACGATGGCTGCCGGCGCGGCATCGCAGACGGGAAAATAAATTTTGAAAGCGGATCCGCGACCGACTTCGCTGGCGACCTCCACCCAGCCTTCGTGCTGCTTGACGATGCCGTGGATCGTGGAGAGGCCCAGACCGGTGCCTTTGCCGACTTCTTTCGTGGTGAAGAAGGGATCAAAAATGCGAGAGATCACCTCCGGAGTAATACCGCTGCCGCAATCAGCGACGGTCATAC
>JBEEGR010000028.1:0-6039 GCA_041166985.1 Verrucomicrobiota bacterium
GATGTTGGATGTTGGATGTTGGATGTTGGATGTTTCTTCACAGTTCATCCTCCTCTTCCGGCGGACGCGTGATCTGCACGTAAATATCTTCGAGCGAATGCCGGTTACGCGTCAGTTCGCGCAAATACCAGCCGCGTTCCCGCGCCAACGCAAAAACATGCGGACGCAAATCCATCCCGTCGCGCGGCGTGAGCGCGCAACGAAAAAATTCTCCCTCCGCAGGGGACACATCGAACTGCTCGACCTCCGGCATCTGCATCCAGCATTCGCGCAAAACCGCTGCCGGCGCGGCGATCTCCGCGATCACCTGGCTGTTGCTGCTCATTTGCCGCTGTAGATTATCTGGCGTGTCGGCGGCGAGAATTTTCCCCTCGTACATGATCAACATCCGATTGCAGGTCATTTCCGCTTCGGGAAGAATATGCGTGGAAATCAAAACCGTGTGAGTATCAGCAAGGCTTTTGATCAACTGCCGCACGGAACGAATCTGATGCGGGTCCAGTCCAATCGTCGGCTCATCCAAAATAATCAGTTCCGGCTCATGCACGAGCGCATCGGCCAGCCCGACGCGCTGACGATAGCCTTTGGAAAGCTGGCCGATGATGCGGCGCGCGACGTCGGTTAATCCGCATTGCTGCATGACGACATCCACGCGTTCGCGGGATTTTTTTCGACTGAGTCCTTTGAGTCGCGCGCGAAATTTCAAATATTCCCGCACGCGCATGTCCGAGTGAAGTGGATTGTTTTCCGGCATGAACCCGATGCGGCGGCGCACTTCCATCGAATCATGGAACACATCCAGCCCGGCAACGCGCACCGTCCCCGAAGTCGCCGGTAAAAAACAGGAAAGAATCCGCATCGTCGTGCTCTTGCCCGCGCCATTTGGACCGAGCAAGCCGACAATCTCGCCGCGATTGACCGTAAACGAGATGTCCGACACGGCGGTGTGTCCGGCGTATCGCTTGGTCAGGTTCGAAACTTCAATCATGAAACCGTCGTTTGTCATTCGGCAAAACGGAGTTTAGTCAGTAAGCGGCAAGGTGAGCCAACAAAATTTCTGTCAGCGCACCGCCAATTCCACCGCTCCCTGCCGCAGCACATTGAAATTTCCGGCGCGTTGCAGCATGGCGATGTCGAGTCGCACCCGGTCGTCTTTCTTTTTCGCGTAGAGCTGTTTTGCCAGTGAGGTCACATCGGTGGGCGCTTGCCCGTCAATCGCCGTGACCAACATACCGCTTTGCAAACCGACAGCCGCTGCCGGACTTTTCTCCTGCACGTTTGTAATTACAAAAGCATCCGAGGTATTTACTCCATAGCGGCCCGCCACTTCCGGCGTCAGTTCATCCAGACTCAAGCCAAGTTTTTCGCGTACCATATCAGAATTGAAAATGGATTTTTCCGGCACAAGCTGCACAGGTAAATTCAATTGATTGGTTCCACGCTGCACGGTTACAGAAACAGACGAGGCGTTGGTGGCAATCAACTCTGAAAAATCAATAAAGCTCTTGGGTCGTTTTCCACTGACAGAAAGAATCGTATCGCCCGGTTTCAAACCGCTGCGGCCCGCCGGACTTTCCGGTTGCACATTCGCGATGACCAGCGGTGTTGTTCCCACTTTGACGCGGGCGCCGAACCAATACGACTTTACATATTCCGTCGGCAAAATTTCCGAAAGCGCCTCTTCGACAAGCCGGATGGGAATCGCAAAACCAATGCCCTGCGCGGGTTGGCCTTCGTATTCATTGAGCACGGCGACGTTGATGCCGATGAGTTCGCCCCGCAGATTCACGAGCGGCCCACCGCTGTTTCCCGGATTGATTGGCGCGTCGGTCTGCAGCCAGTTTTGAATCTGCAATTGCGCGCCTTCCTTCGGCATGATGCGGGTCTTGGAACTCAGGATGCCGCGCGTGACCGAACCACCGAGGCCAAATGGATTGCCCAGCGCCAACACCGTTTCGCCCAGCAACAAATCATCTTCGCGAGCGAGTTTGATGGCGTGAAATTTTTCGCCGGGCGGCGCGACGAGTTTCAGCAAAGCAATGTCGCGTTTCGGATCGCTCGCCACGACGGTTGCTTCATAAACATTCGTGCCGGTATTGAATTTGACGCCAATCTGGTCCGCGCGACGCACGACATGATCGTTCGTCAGCAGATAACCAGCTTCGTCAATGACCACGCCCGAACCCAGGCTGCGAAGTTCCTGCGTGGTTTGTTGTCCGTAAAACCGGCGATACATCTCCTCGAATGGGTCGCGTACGCGCACAATGCTGCGGGTGGCGATGTTCACCACACTCGGCATGACCTGCTCCACCGCCTGCACCGTCGCATCCCGGCGAATATCATCAAGGCGAATGCCATCAAGGTAAATATCCGTTTCTTCGGCCGCAGGGACAGAAAACGCGAGGATGCCAAGGCCCGCGAATAAAATTCTTGTTAGATTCATTCTCATATCAACAGTCAAATCCGCCGTTTGATTCGTTCAAAATTATAGTTGGAGTCCAAGCTTCAGCTTGTTTGGCCGACACGCTAAAAGCGTGGACTCCAACAAAACTTGACATCCTCTCATACTCCGCGCAAAAGCATGGCAAGGTGTTTCCGTTACCGTCCAGCTTTTATGCTCAATGGCGCGCGCAACGCGGCCTCGTTTCCGTTTTACGCGAAGATGCCGCCCCGCCGCCGGAAAAACTGCTGCAATCCATCTGGCAACATCAACGCCTGCAACGCGCGCAATTGAAGACGTTGGACGGCCAAACCGTGCGCATTCTTCATCCCGGTTTTCTCAGCGTCGAAGGCGGCCCGGATTTTCGCGGTGCCGTGGTTCAATTCGGCGATGCGCCGCCCATCTCAGGCGATGTGGAAGTGGACCTTCGCACCAGCGGCTGGCATGCGCACGGCCACGATAAGAATCCTGCGTTTGAAAAAGTAATTCTGCATGTGATCTGGGACGGAGTTGGAACGCCGAGCACCAGCTCTGCCCGATTCAATTCACAACGCGCCGAGCCGGTGCTCGGCGTTCCACCCGCATTGCCCATCCACAATAAACTCGATGCGCCATTAAGCGAACTCAGTTTGTGGCTGAACTCGGATGCGGCGGAAAGTTTTCCAGAAGCTTTGCGCGGGCAATGCTGCGCGCCGTTGAGCGAGCTTTCGGCAGAGAAACTGACGGAACTGTTGCAGCAAGCCGCGCAAATTAGGTTTCGCAGCAAAGCCGCTCAGTTCAATGCCCGCGCGAGACAGGCCGGTTGGGAGCAAACCTTGTGGGAAGGGATTTTTCGCGCGCTCGGTTACAAACAAAATGTCTGGCCAATGCAATGTCTCGCCGAACAGCGCGCACGTTGGCTTAACGCAAACGGTGCGCACAGAGTGGCGCGTCCTGCACCGCTGATTTTGCAATCGCGCCTGCTCGGTCTTGGCAGTTTGTTGCCGGCTGAACTCACGCGCGCGCAGGCCAGCACTGACGGCTACCTGCGTCGTGTGTGGGATCAGTGGTGGCGCGAGCGCGAAGAATTGGCTGACTGTGTTTTGCCGCGCACGCTTTGGAAATTTCATGGGCAACGTCCCGCCAATCATCCGCAGCGGCGGCTCGCGCTGGCGGCGCATTGGCTGGCTAATGGTAATTTGGTTTCGCGAATTGAGCGTTGGGCGACGACAGACTCGAATAAGTCAGAGACATCCCATTCATCCCGGAATTTTGCCGAATCGCTTTTGGAAATTCTTCAAATCGAGCGGGATGATTTCTGGTCGTGGCATTGGACGATTCGCTCGCCGCGTTTGCAGAAGGCCCAGCCGTTGCTGGGTGCGACGCGCGTAACCGATCTGGCCGTGAACGTCATTTTGCCGTGGCTTTGGATTCGCGCAGCGGAAGGAAAAAATTCAAAGCTGCAACGCGAAATTGAACAACGTTTTAACGCGTGGCCGGCGGCGGAAGATAATTCAGTATTACGTCTCGCGCGGCAGCGATTACTTGGAGGTGCGGGACGGCGCGCGTTGAAAACAGCAGCCGAACAGCAGGGGTTGATGCAAATCGTGCGCGACTTCTGCGAGCATTCCAATGCGGTCTGTGAGAACTGCCGGTTTCCAGAATTAGTGAGCGAGTTTAAATCCCAATAAAAAAGCAGCGCTTGAGCGCTGCCTGGAAAATTTGAGACTGACTTTTACTTCGCTTCGATCTTCGCGAATGGATTGTTCGCGAAACCTTCCGCATTTTGCTCACTGGCTGGAGAATTTTTGCCCTTCGATCGCTCGACTTTCACCTTGTCAGGATGATCATTTTGAGTCGAGGTTTCTTCGGGCGCGGCGGGTTTTTCAGCGGATTGATTTGGATTCTTCGCGCGCTTATTGCGTGGAAGTGGGCTGATCATCACGTTGATGCCTTTGCCGATGAGCTTGGGCGAAAAATCCGGATGACCGTAGGGCGCGATATCTTCAATAAATTTTTTAACGACCTGAAAGCCGAATTCTGTGTGCGCCATTTCGCGTCCGCGGAATTTCAACGTGACTTTGACCTTCATGTCCTCGCACAGGAAATCAATCGCATGGACGGTTTTCACGCCGAGATCGTGCGGATCAATGCGCGGACTGAGTTGGACTTCCTTGACGGTGCTCGCGTGCTGATGCTTCTTGGATTCCTTTTCCTTCTTGGCCTGCTCGTAACGGTATTTGCCGTAATCCACGACGCGGCAGACGGGCGGCGTCGCATTCGGCGCGATTTCGACGAGGTCCACTCCGGCCTGACGCGCGATGCCGAGCGCTTCGGTCAACGGAATGACACCAAGCTGGGCACCATCAACGCCGATGACCCGGACTTCGCGGGCACGGATTTTCCCGTTGATCCGAACGAATGAGGCGGAGGAAGAGAAACCACGTGAAGGGAAAGGGCGGCTCAAGGCACCCTCGTCGGTTGAAACTTATTCATGCAGATTTTTAACAAACATACTGGCAAACTGATACGTGTAATTAAGTCGTTAAATAGACGATGCGCAAGTAAATAATCCGGTTGTAAGAGGAATGTGGTGTGGAGTGTTAACTCTACTAAGTTTTAAGCAGGTACCTAAAAGGAGTCTTTCCGTTTTAATAATCTTTCAAAAGCTTATCAAGCACGGGATCAATCTTTGCCTTTGTGCTTTGCCATTTCATCATGGAAAGACCACCGCCATTGCGTAGATGGTATTCAGCAGAAGCGATTCGGCGACCATTCATCTGAATACCTATTGTCGCATCTGCAAGGTAGGTTCCTAAATCCCATCTCTGAAACGCCACATAAGTCACCACATAAGCATTCCCAAAATCGGCTGACTCAGGGACAATTTTGGTTGAGATTCCGTGCCGCTCAAAACCTTCCACGAGCACGTCAAGAAAATCAGTGACAGGAACTCTTGGATTTTCTCGGATCAATACATGGGTAATTCGATTTTTAGGGGAAACAGGCTGTACGTTCACTGCGGTGCAACCTGAAAGATAGAGAGTTAAGGTGGCAAGGAACAAAACTGTGTGTTTCATAAAAGAATCCTTTCCTTTCAGCGTTATTCCGCTGCCGGCAAATTTCGCTTCGCCATAATCGCCTCGGTAATTTTTTTGCCGAGGTCCGGTTTTTCCATCAACGCTTTCTTCGCGGCATCTTTGCCCTGGCCGATCAATTCGCCGTTGAATTGCAGCCATGCGCCTTTTTTCTCCACCGCGCCGCATTCGATGCCCACATCGAGAATACTGCCTTCCTTATCAATGCCTTGATTGTAAATGATGTCGAATTCCGCTTCCGCAAACGGCGGCGCGACTTTGTTCTTCACGATTTTCACCTTCACATGATTGCCGATTGCGACACCCGCAGCGTCCTTAAGCGTATCTTTGCGCCGGATATCGATCCGCACGCTGGCGTAGAATTTGAGCGCCTTGCCACCCGAAGTGGTTTCAGGGCTGCCGAACATCACGCCGACTTTTTCGCGCAGTTGATTGGTGAAGATGCAGGTGGTTTTCGCCTTGCTCAAAATCGCCGTCAATTTGCGCAACGCCTGGCTCATGAGCCGCGCTTGCATGCCCATC
>JBEEGR010000029.1:0-8976 GCA_041166985.1 Verrucomicrobiota bacterium
CAGGAAGGTGCGGACATCATAATGGTAAAACCGGCGCTCGCGTATCTCGATATTTTGTATCGCGTGAAAGCCGAGTTCGGTTATCCCACCGCCGCGTACGCAGTGAGCGCCGAACACGCGATGATCAAGGCGGCGGCGGCAAATGGCTGGATTGATGAACGCGCGGTGACGTTGGAGAGTTTGCTGGCGATGCGTCGTGCGGGAGCGGATATCATCATTACCTATGCGGCGGCCGATGTGGCGAAGTGGCTGAAGGAAGGTTGAAAGTCTGGCCGCAATTAATGCGAGCCTGAGCCAGCCTGGCTGAACGCGTAAAGCAATACCAGCGCGATCAGCACGAAAGCAATAATCCCTCCGATTAAAAACCAGCGGTTGGTTTTATTGCCCTTTTTGGAAAATCCTTTGCCTGCGGTATCGAAACCGGCTGGGCGTCCGCCGCCTTGTTCCAGATCATTCAGACTGACTCCGCGTTGCATGACGACGGTTTGGTCCACGGCTTTTTTCATGGCGGGGGCAGACGCCATCATTGGAGCAGGTGCCGGAGCGGAAGCGTTGGCGGGAACCGGAGCCGGAGCCGGCATGCCATCCACTTCAAGGCGTAATTCAATCTGGCCAAGCCGCAATGTCTGGCCGGGCTTCAGCACGCTCTCGGAAACTTTTTCGTTGTTGATGAAGGTGCCATTGGTGGAGTTCAGGTCTTTGACGACAACGTCGCTGCCGCGCAGCAATATTTCGCAGTGATGACTGGAAACCGACGGTTCGGCGATTTGAAAAGTATTGTCGTCAACCCGGCCGATGGTGGTTTTATCCACCGTCAACTCGTGCGTGCGCCCGGTCATTTCTGCGCTAAGGACAACAAGTTTTGCCATAGAGTGCTTAAGCAAAAACGATTATCGCCACAGAAAGTTTCAAGTCAAACGGAAACACGAAATGAATAATTTCTGCGAGGCGGAAAAAGGCTTTCATTTTTTCTCGATCATCGTGCGGAACTCTTTGAACAGAGGTGTCGAGTCGTGCGGCCCGGGCGAAGCTTCGGGATGATATTGCACGCAGAAAATCGGTTTGGTTTTATGGCGCATGCCTTCCACCGTCTGATCGTTCAAGTTGATTCGATCAACGGACACATCGCCCGGCAGCGATTTCGCGTCCACGGCAAACCCGTGATTCTGCGACGTGATTTCCACTTTGCCGGAAGCGAGGTCTTTCACAGGCTGATTGCCCCCGCGATGGCCGAATTTTAATTTAAAAGTTTTTCCGCCGAACGCCTGGCCAAGAATCTGGTGCCCGAGGCAGATCCCGAAAATGGGAACGCCACTTTGAACCAGATCCCGCGCAGCCTGCACCGCGTAGCCGAGCGCCGCCGGATCGCCGGGGCCGTTGGAAAGAAAAATTCCGGCGGGTTTGTATTTCAACACTTCCGCCGCCGGCGTGGTGGCCGGCACCACCTGAACTTTGAATCCACACTGACGCAATCGCCGCAGAATGTTGTATTTCATGCCGAAGTCGTAGGCAACAATCGGGATGTCCGCTTTCGGCAACGGGTCGCAAACAGTGCGGGCGTCGGCGCGGGCAATGCCACGGACGAGATTAAAACTCCCGCTCTGTTCGTCTTTTTCGTCCCATAAAAACGCTTCCTTGTGCGTGACTTCTTTGACGTAATCCACCCCCGCCAAACCACCCCAGTTCTTCGCGCGCGAAACGGCTTCTTCGTCCGAAATGTTTTCCGTGGAAATAAATCCATTCAACGCGCCGCGGACCCGCAGCTTTTTAGTCAATGCCCGCGTATCAATTCCTTGAATTCCGGGAATGCCATTCTGCTCAAGATATTCCGCCAGCGAAAAATCCGCGCGCCAGTTGCTGACGACCGGCGAGAGTTCGCGAATCACAAAGCCGCCCACGTGCGGACGCCATGATTCCACATCCTGCGTGTTCACGCCGTAATTGCCGATGAGCGGATACGTCATCGTTACGATCTGACCTTTATAAGACGGGTCGGTGAGAATCTCCTGATAGCCGGTCATCGAAGTATTGAAGCACACCTCGCCGCAGGCAGAGGCGAGGGCGCCAAAACCTTCGCCGTGAAACACGGAACCGTCTTCGAGGGCTAAAATCGCTTTCATTTCAGAGCGCAAATTGTCGGGATGCTAAAGACGCGCGGCACCGGGTCAAGAATTAACCGGGAGGAATCACTTCGTGCGGGGAACGTCACGTTTTTTCGCTCTCTCGATAGCTTGTTGAAAAGCAGCAACGAATTTTTTGGGCGACCCCCCCTCGTAACCCTCCATACGAAATACTTCCTTGCCATCACTATCCAGCAGGATAAGGCAGGGCAACGGATTCGCATTAAATTGATCTGAGAGTTTTAGATTCGCCTGCTTTAATGCCTCGGGTTGCGGTTTCTTCAATGGCAAATCAATGTCCACCAGCACCAAGTTCGTTGCCGCGAAAGCCGCGAACTCCCGGGTGTTGAAGATTTTTTTATCCAGAACGATGCACGCCGCACACCAGTCTGAGCCGCCGAAATTGAGAAAGACCCACTTCTTCTCTGCCTTGGCCTGTTCCAAGGCTTTCGGCAAATCTGTCAACCATGGCAAGTGAGAAGGTTCAGCAGGTGTCAAATCCAGTTTCGGTCGAAGCAATAAACCAATCGCCAAAACAATCGCAACCGCGCCGAAAGTTAAACTCAACCCCGTCTTCCAGATTTTTTTTCCAACTTCGTTCATGCAACTTTAAAATTTCCTGCTCACTTCAGAGAAAGCGCAATTTTTATTGCTGTTTCACGAGCGTCACCTTGCCGGTAGCTGCATCATAAGAAATCTTCGTGCCATACGGCGCGTCCGGAATCCGCGAAAGATATTTGGTCTGCACGAGTTCATTCAGATCGGTGGGATTGCGGCCTTGATCCACTTGGAATAATTGGATGGCTTTATCAATGGAGGTGGTGTCCACCGTTTTGACCGCTTTCTGCTGTGCTTTGGAAATCGTGCCCAGATAATCAACTGGCGCGGTAATGACGCTGCCGCTGTCTGCGGTGGTCGAATTGGTCGCCTGCGAAGTGCTCTTGTCCGATTGTGGATTGCAGCCCGCCGTGAGCAGGGAAACAAGACCCAGCCATAGTGGAATTTTCATGTAACCAGTCTAACTCACGAAAAAGAAATTCCAAGCCGCTTGTCGGTGAAGAACCGGGACAAAAAAATTCCGGGCAAACCTTTGCCCGGCGTGATTTCCCAAAGATTCGAAAACGAGCCTGAAAACTACGGCGCGTTTGTGGAGGGAGCATTCGTGGCTACGTCCGGCGGCGGCGTTGTATCAGCCGCTTTATCGCAACCCGTTAATATCGTGCCTGCCATCAGGCCCAATAGCACAAATAAGGATAATTTCTTCATAGCGAGGCTAAAGTTTACTAATTTCCGAGGGCGCACAAGCAAAAATTCATCCTGGCATTTCAACCAATAACTTAGCCTGTCTTATTAGTTCCAGATCCTCGGCCAGATTCCCAAAACGAAAATCCGGCAGGCCACTCTGCTCCTGTCCCAGCATTTCGCCCGGCCCGCGCAACTTTAAATCCGCTTCCGCAATTTTAAATCCATCCGCCGTGTCCGCCAACACTTTCAAGCGCTGTTGCGTCTCGTCGTTCGCGACCGCCGAAACGAGAATGCAATACGCATCATGCGCGCCGCGTCCGATACGCCCGCGCAACTGATGCAGTTGCGCCAGCCCGAACAACTCTGCGTTCTCAATCAACATCACCGTCGCGTTCGGCACATCCACGCCCACCTCAATCAGCGACGTGGACAACAAGACCTGAACTTTATTCGCGCGAAATGCCGCCATCACTTCTTCCTTCTCGCGACTGGACAAACGCCCATGCAACAAGCCGACCAAAAATGGCGCGAGTTTTTTTTGCAACGTTTGAAATTCCTTGGTCACCGCCTTCACTTCGCCTTGGCTGGTTTCCTCCACGCGCGGATAAACCACATACGCCTGACGCCCCTCGCTCAGCTTTTCGCGTAAAAATTCCCAGACTTTCGCCAGTTTTTCGCCGGTGCGGATAAACGTTTTGATTCGGCCACGGCCTTTGGGCAACTCATCAATCACCGAAACATCCAACTCACCGTAAAGTGTCAAACCCAGCGTGCGCGGAATCGGCGTTGCCGTCATCACCAGCAAATGCGGATAACGCCCCTTGCGCACCAGTTGCTCGCGTTGCGCCACGCCGAACTTGTGTTGCTCGTCAATGATCACCAGACCAAGGTTCGGCAATTCAAACTGCTGGGTCAGCAACGCATGCGTGCCGATGAACAAAGTTTCGTGTTTCGCGTTTCGTGATAGATGGTTTGCCCGCTCTTCACGTTGGAGGTTGGATGTTGGGTGTTGAGTGTTGGATGTTTTCCAATTGCCCGTTTGTAATTCTACTTTGATTCCCAACGGCTCAAACCACTTTTTAAAATTCCGATAATGTTGTTCCGCCAGAATCTCTGTGGGCGCCATCAGCGCCACATTGAAACCGCTTTCCAGCGCCATCAATGCCGAACACGCCGCCACCGCCGTTTTGCCCGAGCCGACATCGCCCTGAAGCAAACGCCGCATCGGATGTTCGCCGCGCAGGTCGTTGCGGATTTCGCGTAACACTTTGGTCTGCGCGTCCGTCAGCTTAAAACCGAGCGCGGCCAGAAACGGTTTGATCAACCGATTGTCTCCGCCGCACGGCAACGCCTTGGCATTCGCCTGAAATTTTTTCCGCCGCGCCTGAATCTTCAATTGCAGTTCGACAAACTCATCCAGCGCCAGCCGCCGCCGCGCGATCTCCACGTCACCGACCGCTTCGGGAAAATGCAGCATGTGAATGGCATTTGCTCGTGAGGGAAACTGCCCCACCTTGAGTTCTGGTCTTGTCTCCTCAATTTTCGTTTCAAACTGCTCCAACGTCCGCCAGACCAGTCCGCGCAACCAGCGTTGCGGCAAACCTTCGGTCAGCGGATAAACCGGTGTGAGCCGATTGAAATGAATAAAATTCTCCTCACCCGCCTCAATCACTTCGGTTTCCGGATGATCCATCGTGCGCGGTTTCAGCGAAAGCGGTTTGCCGAACACCACCACTTCGTCGCCGACCTGAAAATATTTTTCCATGAACGGCAGGTTCCACCAGCGACAATGCAGTCGCGCCGTGCCGTCATCGAGGATGAGTTCGAAAACCGATTTCTGACCGTGTCGAAAACGTTTTAATCCCATGGCCACGACCGTCCCGCGCGTTGTGGTTGGTTCGTTGAGTTGCAATTGATGAATCGGCCAAAAGTTGCGGCGATCTTCGTATCGGCGCGGCCGATGCAGCAATAAATCTTCAACGGTGAAGATTTCCAACCGCGCCAATTGCGCCGCGCGCTCCGGCCCGACGCCCCACAATTCCATCACCGGTTTTTGGAGCGGAGGCAGGGTTGGTTTGGCGGGCGTCACCGGCATCGGCGGAACAATACAAACCGCGTTGATGAGCTTCAACGGGAAAGGAGCGGATTAAATTTCAATCAACGTGATTTCCGGGCGACAATTAAACCGCACCCTCACCGGAAACCAGCCGATGCCGGGATTTACGTAAAGCGGGCCGCTGGCCGTTTGGAACAAACCCATATCAAATTCATCCACTCCAAACGGAACCAGGACCGAGCCGTAAAATGGAATCCGCACCTGTCCGCCATGCGAATGGCCCGCGAGCAGCAGGTCAAATTTTTGTCCATTTAATTTTTTAACCCAGGCCGGATAGTGCATGAGTAAAATATTTTTCACGCCGGGTTTTACCGGTTGGAGGGCCGGGGAACTATACAAACAATGCAACCCGATCAGATTAACTTTGTCTTGAGCAATTAAACGCTGTTCATCCAGCAGCCACGCTCCGCCCGTCGCCGCAAAACACGCGGCAATCTCATTGAACGGCGCCCTGCTCCAGTAATCATGATTGCCCGGCACACCATAAAGCGGCGCTTTAATTCCAGATAAAATTTTCAGAGCTTCCGTCAGGAATTTTTTATCTTCAACCAAATCGCCCGTAAAACAAACAAAGTCAGGTTTCAGTGAATTGATAATCTCCACCACCTTTTGCGCGTAATCGCCTTCACCTTTGTGATGCAGATCGGTGAAATGGACAAATCGGTGACTCGGTTTGCTGGCCGTCAGGCGAAGCCGACGCACTTTTACCCAGTTCGGCTCCATCCAACGCGCGTCACCAAAAACCGCGAGCGGAGTCGCGAGGAGCGCAGTCAGAAGAAAACGCCGCCGATTGATACGCTTAAATTTCATAACCGCGACAACATTATTTGCTGTGAATAAATTTCTCCAAAGCCCGAAACAACGCCGTTGCGTTCGGCAGATGCACACAGTTGCCGCTGGGATTTACCAGACCGAACCCTTCGCCGTATGCCCGGCCATTTGCCACGCAAAAATCGGTGACACTTTCGGCCAGTTGCTTTTCCGCGGCGCGAATCACATCCGCTCGGTCCCCATCCACTTCATACTTCCAGCCAACCAACCGCGCCTTCGGAAACCAGTCGCGCAGGCTGCCAATAATTTTTAGCGTCGGCACCAACTCGGCCAACAACGTTCCCTGCCGCGTGGAGATTTTGCCGGATTTCACTTCCGTTAATTCGCCTTTGGGCGAACGCCGCCAGATTTTGCCGAATTTGAAATCGCTCACGGCTGCGGCATGAAAAACCGCGTTGACCGTCCGATGCGATTGCGCCTGCAACCAATCGCGCAAATCCTCGGTGGTGGAAAAAGTTTCGATGCGTTGCGCGTTGCGGGCGCCGTTGTAAGTGGACTGTTCGCCGATCATCAAAGTGACTTCGTGGCCGCGCTCCACCAAAAAATTAGCCAGTTCGGTTCCCAGGCGACCCGTGGAGAAATTCGTCAGTCGGCGGACATTGTCCAAAGTTTCATAAGTCGGCCCTGCGGTGACAATGCAGTTCATGCTGCCAAATTAACCGCAAAGAACATAAAAAACACAAAGAAAATTCGCCAATGCGTTACTAAAAAATCAATTACTCAGGACTAAAAGTATTCACTATTTCTGTCTGGGGAACACCGTCATCGGATATTGCCCCCGAAACAACTGCGGATGCCCTCCCAAGACTTGGCGGTGGAACTCGGATGCGGAGAAGGACCTTATTGCCTCGAAGGTCTATCGTGTCCCCTTTTACAAACTCAAAATCATCAAGTCGAAGATTGCCGGCAAAGTTGGGAGTTCCAAGATCACCGGAGGCCGTGAGCTGACCAAAACTTTGGGGATACAGACCATTATGATTCGATGCATAATTTTTTATGGAATTGAGAAGTGAGGTCATGGCGTCAACGGCATGCGTTTGTTGCAGAATAAATCGATCTTCCGCGGACACCTGGTTAGTGGACTCAGATTGCGCCGCAATGTGTGAAAGCAGTTTCCGATTCTCGTGCCGTAATCTGTTAAGCTCGTCAGTCTGTTGTTGAAGCGTTCCAGCCACGCCTCGCAATTTCAGAAGTTCGCTAAATTGTTCGGCTGATAATTTTGCGGGATTGCCAGTTTCCGTAAAACGACCTGAAATGCTTTCGCTATCGGCATGTAATTGTTGGATTTGTCCAACCAACGCTGCTTGCTGCTGTTGGAGTATTTGATTTTTTTCACGCAATTGAGAATTTTGATGCGCTTCAAAAATTCCAACGCCCAAAGTGGCAACGAGTGCAACGGTGACAAGAGTTTTTTGGAGTGTGGTCATGGCAAGGGCTTTAGTGGCGGCAATCACTGCGGCAGTGGTGAGGCTTGTTCCTGAAAGTGCAGTGGCGGTAATGGCAGTGGCAAATCCAGCAGGCACGGCTTGCACCGAGTTAGCCGCTACTGCCCCGGCAATAACCGTGGCTGTCAGCGTCACGCCGCGTTTCACAAATAGCGCGCGCAGTTTTCCCAGTGCGCGCGCCACGCGTTTTTGCGCGGTGTCTTCTTTCATCCGCAAAGCTTCGGCAATTTCGCGGGCTGTTTTGTTTTCAAAAAACCGCAGCACCAGCGCGGCGCGGTCGGTTTCGCCCAGTTCATTCATAGCGTCATCCAGCAACGGCGCGAGTTGCACCCAGGCAGCATCGGTGTCGGGTTGGTTCAAAGTGGATTGCATGTAGGCCTCCTGTTCGCGGGCGTCGCGGCGGCGTCTGGCTTTGAGTGCATCCCTCGCCGCGTAACGCGTGGTGCGATAGAGCCATGCGGAAAGAACGGTATTCGGTCCGAGCGACGCAGCTTTGCGTGCGAGAATGATGAACACGGCTTGCGTGATCTCTTCGGCGAGGTGCGCTTCGCCCACTTGCCGCAATGCCGCCGAATGGACCAAGCCGATGTGCCGTCCCACCAGCGTGGCAAACGCCGGCTCGGAATTGCTGGCGGCAAACTCGCGCATCAGCATCATGTCATCGCTCATCGCCTATACATGGCCGCAGAACGGGGAATCGGACAAACTAATTTTAACCAACTAAGTTAACCGCAAAGAGCGCAACGAAGATTTTCCGGGACTCTATCTGTATGTTCTCTGCATTCTCTGGGGGAAATGTTAAAACTTCGTGTCCATTTGAGTCATTCGTGGTTCAATCTCCGTCGCGCATGAGCAAAATTGTCGGCATAGATTTAGGCACTACGAATTCACTGGTCGCCACGGTGGATTCAGGCATTCCGCTGGTGATTGCGGACGCGGAAGGGCGGCGATTGACGCCATCGGTCGTTCATTTTCCATCGGCAACGGCGCAACCGCTCGTCGGCCAGGCAGCCAATCGCGTGCGCGTCGTGAAACCGGCGGAAACGGTTTACTCCGTCAAACGTTTCATGGGCCGGCGTGGCGCGGATATTTCCGCCGAAGAAATGCTCGTCACGTATCCGGTCGGCGGAAAAGGCGCAGGCTCGGTCACAATTCCGATTCACGGGCGCGAGTTCACGCCGGAGGAAATTTCCGCTGAAGTGTTGAAACAACTGAAACT
>JBEEGR010000030.1:0-9591 GCA_041166985.1 Verrucomicrobiota bacterium
GTTCATTCCGACACGGTTGTTCTCCGCAAACTTGGTCGTGAGGAACCGAAGCACCAGGCGGAACTTGTTCAACTAACAAATTACCGGTTTAACCACCGGCACCACTTCTTCTAACAGCGTCTCGGGAAAAAGCAAAACATTTTGCAAAATTTTTAGAAATTTTTTCATCGGCTTGTCCCGGCTCGTTTCCCCGTGGTGTTTTTCCAAAAAGTGCGGCCTTCACCCCATTTGCCCGCGCTTGAGGCTCGCGGGAAGGTGACTGGCAAAACTTAACCAAACAACATTTATGGCAAAACAAAACAAAAAACAAAACAGTGGCGGACGTGGAAACATTCAACCGGAAGAATCCCAGGGCATGGACAATGAACTGCATGAGCTTTTTCTGGACGAACTGGCAGATATCTACAACGCCGAACAACAATTGACCAAAGCACTGCCGAAAATGGCGAAGGCCGCCGAATCCGACGAACTCCGCCAGCTATTCGAGCAGCACTTGGAAGAAACGCAACAGCACATTCAACGGCTGGAACAGGTCGTTGAAACACTTGATGAATCCCTCAAACGCAAAACCTGCAAGGCGATGAAAGGCCTGCTTGAAGAAGGCGATGAATTGATGAAAGAATTGAAAGATTCATCCGCTCTTGATGCCGGACTTATTGCGGCCGCACAGAAAGTCGAGCATTACGAAATCGCCACTTACGGCACGCTCTGCGCGTGGGCTGAACAGATGGGGCACGACGAGGCGTTTGAACTTCTGAAGCAAACTGAGGAAGAGGAAGTAGCTGCGGATGAAAAATTGACTGAGGCGGCGGAAAATATCGCCAACGAAAGGGCGCAGGCGGAATAAGTTAAAACCGCATTCGCGAGTGAATCGTTCACTCCTCACAGGAACGTTCTCAAAGGACGTTCCTGTTTTTTTGATAAGGAACTCAAATTCGGCCTCCAACGACGTTCGGTTATTCGGCTTTCACAGCGCGGGCAATTTATAGCAATACGGGTTGTTCCCTATTTTCAGGCGGAATTTTTCACTAAAGAATCTTCCGGTTATGAAAATGAAGGTTTGGTTAATCGCTACACTCGGCTTCGGCCTGGTGGCTTCTGACACAACCGCATTCGGACAAAAAACAACGATTCTCAAGGAACAATATCAGGCCAAATTTATTTTAGATCCCACGCCGTTTCCCCCAGCGGGCGCGAATGGCACTCTAAGTATTCAATGGCAAAACCTGGCTGGCAATCAGGCGGGAATAATTAATTTGCAGACACAAGGTTTGGCGACCGGCGATTACGCGCTCTCCATTATTCGAGCTTCCGACGGTTCAAATGTTTTTCTGGCGCAATTCACCGTGGCCGATTCTGGCGGCAGCGGTGCGTTGAAGAGTGCGAATCAGATTACTTTTCCATCGGAACTAAATCCGCGCGACATTGCGCAGGTGGTGGTCTCGGGTTTGGACGATACGGTGTTGTTGGTGGGCGATCTGGCTTCGCCGGAGGTAAAATCAAAATCTGTTTTTCATGCAAAAGTTCCGCTCGTGCCCGGAACTGGCGGGCCAAATACAGTGGGGGCGGCAAATTTGACGAGTAATTCAGGCAGGAAAAATACCACCGCCTTCGGACTGGTCGCGTCAGGCGTGCCCATCAATTCAGTTTTTTCGTTGGAGGTGAATGGAACGGAAGCGGGAATGGTAACGAGCAGCAAATCTGGCAAAGTCGTGGTCAAACAAACCGCCGGATATTTCATTCTGATTCAAACGGTGCGTTTGTTGGATGAAGCCAGCGCTGAAGTGTTGCGCGTGGATTTTTAGCCAAGCGTGACGAACGACCTCGGCTACAATTTCTTCTTTCCGCCACGGTTAATCAGCGAGACCAGGAACAACACCAGAAAAATCAGGAATAGAATTTTGGCAATCGTTGCCGCCAAACCCGCCAACGCCCACAGGCCGAGCGCGCCAGCGAGCAGCGCCACAATCAGAAACATCAACGCGTAGTTTAACATAAATTTTGTTTTTAGAATTAATCTTCTGGATTACTGCTGATACTAGCCGCCGGAGAAACTTGGGACAGTGGGTAAGCAGCCCAGCATTGTGAAAGGGTATGTCGAAACGTCTCGCCGGGATTCATTTCATTTTCAGCAGTGCGCGCCGTGCCACGGCCAATTCTTTTTTCTTGGCGGGGTTGACCTGCGGGAATTTCAAATCGAGCGACTCCAGCGTTTCAATGATGGCCGACGCCACGACGAGCCGCATGAACCACTTGTGGTCGGCAGGGACGACATACCAGGGAGCGGTTTCTGTCGCCGTGTGTTGAATCATCTCCTGGTACGCATTCATGTAATCCGGCCAGCAGGCGCGTTCCCTCAAATCGTCGGGGGAAAACTTCCAGTTTTTTTCCGGTTGTTCCAATCGGTCGAGAAAACGTTTCTTCTGTTCTTCCTGGGAGACGTTTAGAAAGAATTTTCGAATGACTGTGCCATTGCGGGTCAGGTAACGCTCAAACGCGTCAATATCCTCGAATCGCTCGCGCCAGATGTTTTTGCCGGCGGGAATTGAGGGAAGTTTTTGTTTTTCCAATAACTCGGGATGCACGCGGACCACGAGCACTTCTTCGTAATAGGAGCGATTGAAAATCCCGATGCGCCCGCGTTCTGGCAATCGCCGATGGGTGCGCCAAAGAAAATCGTGATCGAGTTCTTCATCCGATGGCGCTTTGAAGGAGTAAACCTCGCATCCCTGCGGATTCAGGCCGGACATGACATGTTTGATCGTGCTGTCTTTGCCCGCAGCATCCATGGCCTGAAAAATCAGGAGCAACGAATAGTTGTTCTGCGCGTACAGTTTGCCCTGCAATTCAGTCAGCCGGTCGAGCGTCTGGGCGAGCAGTTGTTGCCCAATTTCTTTTTTTAAATGCCACGTGTCGCCGGGCTGGAATTGTTTGAGGTGAAATTTCGCGCCGCGGGTGACACGATAACGATTCGCAAGGTCTCGGAAGCGGATTGCCATGCAGGAGTATTACGCTAATCGCGTGGCGCGGCAACTGAGGGAATGCCTCCATTCTGCATTGGTTGAAAATTGCGACGACGAATTCCCCATCGAATTCTTCCGCCTGCTGCTGCATCTGAACCGAACTACCCACCACCTCCCTGGCGTTTCGAAAAATTTCTAACGGTTCAATGTCCGTCGCCATCCACGCGTTCCAGGAGTTTAGAAGGTGTCGTTTCCAGCGCTTTAGCAACGCGAACCACACTCAGCACACTCGGATTGCGCACTCCGCGTTCTATTCCGCTGATGTACGTGGGGTCGAGATTGGCCTTCTCCGCGAGAGCTTCCTGCGTGAGTCCCTTTTCTTCCCGCCGTTTTCGAACGTTCAACCCAAGAACATTCAAACCATTGCTTCGATTCCCCATGGCCGTGTAGTTCACCTTTGCTTTGCCTATAAGTCTATAGACTATAAGTCAGGTTGTTGAATAAAATTATCATTAACCTCTTTTTTTCCAAGCCGTTTGATTATTAGATGGCCTCAAGCGATTTCCCGCACTTCCCCACTGGATTCCGGTTTCCGCCTCCTGTATGGTGCGCCCTATGTTCGACATCATCACCGCCGAAATTGCGACCGCGTCCGAGAAGCTTGCTCATTTGCGGAGGTTTCTTTGACGTCCCGGGCACGCAAAAACGCTTAGGGGAGCTTAATTCCCTGATGGCCGGAGAAACTTTCTGGAACAACCGCGAGCAGGCACAGAAGTCCATCGACGAATCCAATTCGCTCCGCAGCAAAATCGAACCGTTGCTCAAAGCGGAAAAACAACTTGAAGATTTTCAGGTGATGGTCGAGTTGGGTGAAGCCGAACCCGAAGCGTCGCAGACTAAAATCCAAAAAGAACTCGAAGCCGACCTCGCCAAATTTTTCAAAGCTCTGGAAGCGATGGAGCTGCGGGTTTTCCTCAACGGCCCGCACGATAAAAACAATTGCATCCTGAGCATCAACTCCGGCGCGGGTGGCACCGAAGCCTGCGATTGGGCGAACATGCTTTTGCGGATGTATCAGCGCTGGGCGGAATCACGCGGCTGGCAAGTTGAAGTCACCGATGCGCTGCCCGGCGAGGGCGCCGGGATTAAAAGCGCGACCATGCTCATCACCGGCGAAAATGCTTACGGCTTTTGCAAAGCGGAACGCGGCGTGCATCGGCTCGTGCGCATTTCTCCGTTCGATTCCAACAAGCGGCGTCATACCAGTTTTGCGAGCGTGGACACGATTGCGGAACTTGAAGAAGACACTACGGAAATTGTGATTCCGCCGACTGAATTTTCCGTGGACACCTTCCGCTCCGGTGGCAAAGGCGGCCAGAACGTCAACAAAGTCGAAACCGCCGTGCGCATCACACACATCCCGACCGGTCTGGTTGTCGCCTCGCAGGCGCAGCGTTCGCAACATCAGAATCGTGCGACAGCGATGAAGTTGTTGCTCTCCCGCATTTTCGCGCAACGCCAGGATGAGGCCAAGGCCGACATGGAAAAATTCTACGGCGAGAAAGGCAGCGTGTCGTGGGGCAACCAGATTCGCAGTTACGTGTTTCAACCGTATCGCATGGTGAAAGATTTGCGAACGGGTGTCGAAACCAGCAACGTGCAAGCGGTGATGGATGGCGATCTCGATCCGTTTGTGAACGGCTGGTTGCGCGCGGGTTGTCCGTCCAAACGAATGCAGGGCGTGAAGGATGAAGAAGACTGAATTTAACGCAAAGACGCAAAGATTTGAAGTCGCAAAGGAAAACTGTTCTTTGCGCCTCTGCTACTTTGCGTCTTTGCGTTAAAAATTATTCGTGAACATTCTCGACGAAATTGTTGAAGAAAAGAAACGCGAAGTCGCCAAACTTCCCGCGCGGATCATCGCGTCCGGCGATTTGCGCGATGCGATGCTCGAACACGGCGAGCGGCGTGATTTTACAGCCGCGCTCCGCAATGCATCACGGAACACAGAACACGAAACACAAATCGCCTTGATCGCCGAGGTTAAGAAAGCGTCACCATCCGCTGGCGTGATTTGCAAAGACTTCGATCCCGTTCGCATCGCCAAAGAATACGAAGCGGCGGGCGCGAGTTGTTTGTCGGTGCTGACGGATGAGAAATTTTTCCAAGGCTCGCTCGATTACCTTCGCCAGATTCGTACGGCGGTGAAATTGCCATTGCTGCGCAAAGATTTTATCATTGATGAGCGGCAAATCCTCGAAGCGATTGAGTGGGGCGCGGATGCGATTCTGCTGATTGTCGCAATTCTCGATGACGCGCGTTTGCAAAAATTTCATTCACTCGCGCGTGAAGCCGGTTTGAGTGTGCTAGTCGAGGTTCACGACGAAGCGGAACTGGAACGATCGCGGGCGATGGGCGCGGAACTCATTGGCGTGAATAATCGCGATTTAAAAACCTTCAAGGTGGATTTGGCGACAACCGAACGGTTGGCCAAGAAGTTGGAGAATAGGGCAGGGGTTTCGCCCGCCCCGGACAGGCGAGACGCCCGTCCTACTTTGCTGGTCGCCGAAAGCGGTATTCACACCCGTGCGGATGTCGAGCGTCTTGCCAAGTGCGGGGCGAAGGCAATTCTCGTTGGTGAATCGCTGCTGAAAGGCGGGGAGATTCGGACGAAGGTGAAAGAGTTGATTGGCTGAAGGAGCGCCGGCGCTCCAATATGTAGCCTCCACCGTTACACCTTCACCCACTTGCCCGATTTTGCCGATTCCTCCACCGCCTCAAGCACCTGCTGATTTTTTAATCCATCTTCAAACGTCGGCTGAATCGGTTTACGGTCAACGCAGGCATTCACGAAGTCGGCGATGGTATGCACGAAGGTATGTTCGTAGCCGAGAATATGTCCGGGCGGCCACCAGTTGCCCACGTAAGGATGCGCGTTGGGCTGCGTTACGATGATGTCGCGGAAACCTTGCCGGTCGGGCGGATTCGTGTTGTCAAAAAATTTCAGCCGGTTCATGTCCTCAAAATCAAACGCAAGCGAACCTTTGCTGCCATTGATTTCAATTTGAATATGATTCTTGCGCCCCAATGCGAAACGGGTGGCTTCCAGATTGGCAATCGCGCCGTTCTCAAAGCAGCCGATGAACATCGCGGTGTCGTCCACCGTGACCTTGCCCATTTTGCGCTGCGCCTTGGCCACGAGGGATTGGCCTTTGCCGTTCATGTCGGAAACCGGACGTTCGGTGATAAACGTGTGCATGTGGCCGCACACTTTGCTGAATTCACCGACGAGATAGCGCGCGAGGTCAATGATGTGCGAGTTAATGTCGCCATGCGCGCCGCTGCCGCTGACATTTTTTTGCAAGCGCCAGTTCAAGGGAAAATCCGGGTCCACAATCCAGTCCTGCGCATAGCGGGCGTGGTAATGATAAATTTGTCCGAGCGCGCCTTCGGCAATCATTTTCTTCGCCTGCGCAATGGCCGGGATGCGGCGATAATTGTGGCAGACCATATGGACGATTTTGGATTTCTGCGCGGCATTGAACATCGTCTGCGCCTGTTTCACGGTCAGGGCCAAAGGTTTTTCGCAGAGCACGTGTTTGCCGTTTTGTGCGGCGGCCACGGCGATTTCACAATGGCTGTCGTTGGCCGTGTTGATGTCCACGATGTCGATGAGCGGCGACTCGATGATCTCGCGCCAATCGGTCGAGGCATTTTGCCAGCCGAGTTGCGCGCGCGCGGCTTGAACGCCGGCGGCGTTGCGTCCGCAGATGGTGTGCATCTCGACGTGCGCTTTGAGCGGAAAAAATTTCGGCGCCTGCCGCCAGGCGTTTGAATGCGCCTTGCCCATGAAGCGATAACCGACCATACCGACGCGAAGAGTCCGTGCCATATAAAGTTGGGGTTGAATTAGCGTCCGCCGCCTTTATAGTGAGCCTCGATTTTCAAGTCAATCGGCGATTACTCAAAATGCCATTTTGGCCGGGAAAATAATGAGAAATCTTGGCTTTCGACCATAAATATGCCTTTTACCGCTGCTGAAATTGCCAGACACCTCCAGGGCGAAGTGATCGGCGACAGTGCCACAACCCTGACTGGATTTGCTCCCGCCGACCGGGCGCAGGCTGGCGATCTCACATTTGCGGAAAATGCCGAATACTTCACACGCGCCGAACAAAGCGCCGCCTCGGCCATCATCGTGGATGGAGAATTTACGTCCGCGAAAAAGGTTTTGATTCGGGTTCCCCATGCGCGCGTCGCCTTTGCCAAGACGCTTGGGCTTTTTTTCCCGGAGCCGAAATTTCACGCGGGGATTCATCCCACCTCGGTCATTGCGTCATCCGCGCACGTTGATCCCAGCGCGCACGTTGGGCCGCATTGTTTCGTTGGCGAGAAAGCGCGAATTGGCGCGCGGACGATTCTGCAGGGCGGCAATCACATCGGCGCCGGCTGCCAACTCGGCCAGGAAGTGAATCTGTTTCCGAATGTGACACTTTATCCGCGCTCGGAAATTGGCAATCGTGTGCGCATTCATTCCGGCGCGGTCATCGGCTCGGATGGATTTGGCTATGTGCGCGACGGGGAAATTCATCGCAAGGTGCCGCAGATCGGCAATGTCGTTATCCGCGACGATGTTGAAATCGGCGCGAACGTTACGATTGATCGCGGCGCGCTCGGGCCCACGGTCATCGGCAAGGGCACAAAGATTGATAACCTCGTCCAAATCGCGCACAACGTTGTCATTGGCGATTACTGTTTGGTGGTTTCGCAAGTGGGCATCGCCGGCAGCACCAAGCTGGGAAATTACGTCATTCTTGCCGGCCAGGCAGGCCTTGCCGGACATCTGAAAATCGGGGACGGCGCGACCGTCGCGGCGCAGGCCGGCGTGATGAGCGACATTCCCGATGGCGAAAAATGGCTCGGCTCGCCCGCGCAGCCGGATCGTCACACCAAACGCCAGATGATTGCGATTCAGCGTCTGCCCGATCTGCTCAAGCGCGTGGCGGAACTGGAAAAGAAACTCGGGTTAACTTCCGAGACTGAGTAGGGGAGCGCCGATTTCCACGCAAAGGCCGCACAAATTAAACTCGAAATCCCGCTGACGCCGTTCCAAATTGAAAACAATGTCCGTTATCGAGCGATCCATTCAGGTGGGATACCAGTTACGGGTCCATTTCACGCAAAACGTGTTTGACCCGGCCAACCTGGTATTGAAAAACACTCTGACCAGCGATGAGCCACAGCTCGTCAAAAAAGTTCTGATCGTGCTGGATGAAGCGCTGGCGCAAACGCGCCCGGACCTGGCGCAACAGATCGAACATTATTTTTCGACTCACACCGATTCGCTAAACCTCGTCTGCCCGCCGCTCGTTATCGAAGGCGGTGAACGCACAAAAAATTCTGATTTCCACATCCCAGAGATCCATTCGCAGATTGATCGCCACCACATTGACCGCCACTCGTACGTTATCGCCGTGGGCGGCGGCGCGTTACTCGACATGGTGGGACTGGCCGCCGCCACAGCGCATCGCGGCGTGCGTCACGTGCGTATTCCCACGACCACGTTGAGCCAGGCCGATTCCGGCGTCGGCGTGAAGAACGGCATCAACGCCTTCGGCAAAAAGAATTTTATCGGCACATTCGCGCCGCCCTTTGCCGTCATCAACGATTTTCAATTGCTGGCTTCGCTTTCCGCGCGCGACAAACGCGCCGGGTTTGTTGAAGCGGTAAAAGTCGCGCTCATCCGCGATGGACATTTTTTTGAAACCCTGGAACGCGATGCGAAAGCGTTGCGCGAATTCGATCCCGCTGCGATGCAACGTTTGATTTATCGTTGCGCCGAGTTGCATCTAAATCACATCGCCGGTTCGGGCGATCCGTTTGAATCCGGCGCGTCGCGTCCACTGGATTTTGGACATTGGTCCGCGCACAAACTGGAGCAGCTTTCCGAATATCGCATCCGTCACGGCGAGGCTGTCGCCATTGGTATTGCGCTCGACGTGATTTATTCGCGCCGGATGAATTATCTGGAGGCCGCCTCGGCCGAACGCGTTTTGAAGCTGTTGGAACTGCTCGGTTTTGACCTGTTCGCCAGCGAATTGCTGCATGTTGATACACAAAATTCTCTCGTCATTCTTGAAGGCTTCGAAGAATTTCGCGAACACCTGGGCGGCGAGTTGACCGTCACGCTGCTCAAAGGAATCGGCCAGGGTTTTGAAGTTCACGAAATGAATCTGCCGCGCGTCATCGAAGCGATTTACGAATTGAAACAACGGCACGAACAGCGCGATCAAAAAATCGTTCACGCGACCGCCGGATGAAACGCACCGCCGTCATCAATGTCGTTGGCCTCACGGACGCGCTCATCGGCGAACACACGCCGCGTATCCGGGAGTTTGCCGCCCGTGGCGACAAAGCCAGCATTGAACCCGCTTTTCCCGCCGTCACCTGCACCGCGCAATCCACTTATCTCACCGGCTCAACTCCTCACGCGCACGGCATCGTCGGTAATGGCTGGTATGACCGCGACCTCGCCGAAGTCCAGTTCTGGAAACAATCGAATCATCTCGTCCACGGCCGAAAACTCTGGGAGGAATTGCGCGAACGCGATCCGCAGTTCACCTGCGCG
>JBEEGR010000031.1:0-3858 GCA_041166985.1 Verrucomicrobiota bacterium
TTCCGCGAGTTGAAAATCGGCGAGGCATCGAAGGTCGCGCCGGTGGACAAGCTCAGTCTGTTGCTGGTGGCGGTGTTCGCGTTTCTGTTTCTTCATGAGCGCCCGTCGGTCCGGGAGTGGCTCGGAATTCTGATGGTCGGAATGGGTGTTCTCGTTTTGGCGTTCAAGAGATGAGTGGAAGAACCATGGCGAATGACAAAGTATGAAAACTTTTGACAGCCTTACCGAACAAGAAGTTCTCGCCCTCGCCATCTCGCTCGAAGAAGAGGACGCGCGCATCTACGAAGATTTCGCGGACGGATTGCAGAACAATTATCCCGAGCAGGCCAAAAAATTCCGCGAGATGCGACAGGAGGAAGATGGCCACCGGCATCGCCTGCTCGAACTTTACAAAGCGCGCTTTGGCGATCACGTCCCGCTCATCCGGCGACAGGACGTGCGCGGCTTCGTTAATCGCCGTCCAGTCTGGCTCGTCCGACCGCTCGGACTGAAAGCGGTGCAAAAAGCGGCTGAGGGAATGGAATTGGAAACGAAACGTTTTTACGAAGTCGCCGCGCGGCGGACGCAGGACACTGGCATCCGGCAATTGCTCGGTGACCTCGCAGAAGAGGAGCGCAATCACGCACACATCGCCGAACAGATCGTGCAAACGAAATTGAGCGAGGACGAAACGGCACGGGCCAAACGGTTGTTCCTGCTGCAAATCATTCAGCCGGGATTGGCCGGTTTGATGGACGGTTCGGTTTCGACACTTGCGCCATTGTTCGCCGCCGCGTTCGCCACGCATAATAGTTGGGCGACTTTCCTCATCGGCCTGGCCGCCAGCGTCGGCGCGGGCATCAGCATGGGATTCGCCGAGGCATTGTCCGATGACGGCAGCCTGACTGGACGTGGACATCCGTGGGCGCGCGGTTTTGTGTGCGGACTGATGACCACGCTCGGCGGCATCGGCCACACGCTGCCGTATTTGATTCCGAACGTGAAGACAGCGACAAGCGTGGCCGTGTGTGTGGTGCTGATGGAACTCGGCGTCATCTCGTGGGTGCGGCACAAATTCATGGACACGCCACTGGTGTCCGCTGTTTTGCAAGTCGGACTCGGCGGCGCGCTGGTTTTTTTGGCGGGAATTTTGATCGGCAATTCGTGAGACTGGAAGCAGAGCGTGGCGGAAAATCTGTTTGATATTGGGTGGTTGTCCCTTGAGAATCCGACCGGTCCAATCACACAAAGCCATTACCACATGAAGAATCGAGTATTTTTCTGGTCATTAACTTCCGCCCTTGCCGGATTTTTGTTCGGCTTTGACACGGTTGTTATCTCCGGTGCGGAAAAGACGATTCAATCGCTTTGGGGATTGGGAGCTGGGCTGCACGGCGTGGCAATGGCTGCCGCCCTTTACGGCACGGTGCTTGGTTCGCTGCTGGGCGGCTGGCCCACGGACCGCTTCGGGCGCCGCGCGACGCTACTCTGGATTGGCGTACTGTATCTCGTATCCGCTGTGTGGTCGGGTTTGGCGATGGATGTTTATTCCTTTATCGTCGCGCGCATGATTGGCGGTGTGGGCATCGGAATTTCCACGGTGGCAGCGCCGCTTTACATCTCTGAAATCGCGCCTCCAAAATATCGCGGACGACTGGCCGGGATGTTTCAGTTCAATATCGTCTTCGGCATCCTCATCGCCTTTGCCTCCAATGCGCTCCTCGCCGGGACGGGTGTGAACGCCTGGCGTTGGATGCTGGGTGTAGCGGCGTTTCCTTCGTTGCTCTATACCGTGTTCTGTTTCGGCATCCCTGAAAGTCCGCGCTGGCTGCTGGCGCGAAAAAATGATCGGCAAAAGGGCATTGAAGTTCTCCGCCTGATCGAACCGCTGGCGTCGCCGGCTGAAATTGAAATCCGTGCCAACGAAATCATGGCTTCCGTCTCCGCGCAGGTTTCTTCGGAACGTTTCTGGACGCGACGGCTGCGCATTCCAATTCTACTCGCGTTCCTGATCGCCTTCTTCAATCAACTCTCCGGCATCAACGCCATCCTCTACTTTGCGCCGCGCATTTTTGAATTGACCGGCCTGGGCGCGAAGGCGGCATTGCTTCAGTCCGTCGGCATTGGGGTGACCAATCTGATTTTCACTTTTGTCGGGCTGTGGCTCATTGATCGTCTGGGTCGTCGTACACTGCTTTACATCGGTTCATTCGGATACATCGTCTCGCTGGGATTGGTAGCGTGGGCGTTCTTCACGCAACATTACAGCATCGTGCCGGTTTGCATTTTTGCCTTCATCGCCGCGCATGCCGTCGGCCAGGGCGCGGTCATCTGGGTGTTCATCTCGGAGATTTTTCCAAACCGTCATCGCGCCGAAGGACAGGCACTCGGCTGTTTCACGCACTGGATTTTTGCGGCGCTACTGACGACTCTTTTTCCTAAAATGGTGGAGCTATCCGGCGCGAATCAACAGCCGCAGCGAGCAGGATTCATTTTCCTGTTCTTCTGCTTCATGATGGTGCTCCAACTCATTTGGGTGAAAACCATGGTGCCGGAAACCAAAGGCGTGCCGCTGGAACAAATGCAAAAGCAATTAGGCATCGAATGATTGCGACGGGAGACAGATATAACGCTGGCAAAGCGTGCCGGTCGTTACGCCGGATATTGACCTTTGGTTTTAAAATCTCGGCGAGCCTTCTCCCTCCCAAGCTTGCAGGAAAAAAGTTTAAGACGATTGTCCTGAACGCGTTCGTTCGTTCGTCTTACTTCTGACAGAACGAAAAACCACATCAAAAAAAGGAAAAACATGAGCACATCGAAAAAGAAAACGGCGGCAAACATCGTTTGGTTTGAAATCCCGGCGGACAATCTCAATCGCGCAAAAAAGTTTTATAGCGGCCTGTTCGGGTGGAAAATTAACGCGTTTCGCGGAATGAAGGATTATCTGCACATTGACACCGGCGGCGCTGACGCGAGTCCCGATGGCGGAATGATGACGCGCAAGTGTCCGGAGCAACCCATCGTTCAGTATGTAAGTGTGGACTCGGTGACGAAATTCACGACGAAGATCGAAAAGCTTGGCGGCAAAATCTGCATGCCGAAAACCGCCGTGCCGCAGATGGGTTATTTCGCCGTTTGCCAGGACACGGAAAAGAACGTTTTTGGGATTTGGGAAACCAACGAAAAAGCAAAATAATTGTCCGGCGGAGGCCGGGCCGTTCGTCGTAACTTTGAAGAACGAAAATCATCAATCAAACAACACTATGAGCACACAAAACGAAAACGGATACATGCTGATCTTTCGCGGCACGGACTGGTACAAAGGTCTTTCGCCGGAACAAATGCAACAGGTCGGAGAAAAGTGGATGGCCTGGTTCAAACGGTTGACCGATGAAGGTAAAGCCGCCGCCGGAAATCCGCTGGAACGCGAAGGGAAAATTGTGTCAGGAAAAAGCGCGCAGGTGGTGGATGGACCGTTTGCGGAATCCAAGGAAACCATTGGCGGTTATTTCCTTCTCAAGGTATCCACCATGGACGACGCAGTGGCCATTGCTCAGGAATGTCCCGGTCTGCCATACGGTATTCGCGTGGAAGTGAGAGCGGTGGCTGGCGAATGCCCGATGGTTGAAGAAATCCGTGCCGAAGCGCAACTGGCGGGACAGCGTTGAGGAAATCCAAATAATCCATCAGGAGAAAATTTCCATGCTTATAAAAATCCTCATTGCGTTGGCTGCAATCCTCGTCGTGTTTGTCATCATCGTTGCCGCGCGGCCATCTGACTTTCGAGTGACACGTTCCGCCACCATTCCGGCGTCACCGGAAGCGGTCTTTGCGCAGGTCAACGATCTCCACGCCTGGGAAGCCTGGTCGCCGTGGGCG
>JBEEGR010000032.1:0-5347 GCA_041166985.1 Verrucomicrobiota bacterium
TCCATGCTGGCAACATAATCCGAATTGCGCGGCACGCAACTAAACAAATGAGCCGGGGACCGAAAGTCGAGGGTCGAGGGGAGATTATTCGCCTTCCTCTCGACTTTCGGCTCTCGACCAGCTTAGAGTTTGTCGATGTCCGAGAACATTTTCCGCCATTCACATCGCGTCACTTACGGCGAATGCACGGTCGGCAACCATATCTATTACGGGCGCTATCTGGAACTGCTGGAGGAGGCGCGCGGGGAATTTTCCCGGCAACTCGGCGTCACCTTGCTGGAGTTGCAGCAACAGGAGATTATTTTTCCGGTCATGGAATGCCGCATCCGCTACAAAGCGCCCGCCCGGTATGACGATCTGCTGACAATCGAAGTGGTTCCGACTCTGGCCGAAGGCGTGCGGCTGAATTTTTTCCATCGCATCCTGAACCAAATCGGCACATTGGTTCTCGAAGCCGAAACGTTTCACGTCTGCACCGGGCTGAATGATAAACCAAAACGGCTGCCAGCGGAATTAATCGTCCGGTTGGAACCATTTTTGAAAAAGGCTGTTTAAGTCATGCGCATTCTTGCCCTCGATCACGGAACCAAACGCATCGGCGTCGCTATCAGCGATGAACTGAGGATGATGGCGCACCCGCTGGAATTTATTCCGGCGGAACCCTTCGCCGATTTCCTCTTGCGTCTGAAAGAAATCCTTCGCGAGAAAGAAGTCGAAATGATTCTCATCGGGATGCCGCGCAACATGAATGGCAGCTACGGTCCCGCCACTTTGAAAGTCCAGGAATTCATTGCCGCGCTGAAAGTGGGCGTCACGATTCCGATTCAAACCTGGGACGAGCGGCTGACCTCCGCGCAGGCGCAACGGTTTATGATCGAAGGCGGTGTGCGGCGCCAGCAGCGCAAAGAAAAAGTGGACAAGATGGCGGCGGCAATTTTATTGCAGAGTTACCTGGACAGCATTTCTCAATAATTTCATTCGCCGTTTAGTCCCGTGCAAACACTTAAATTCAAACTCACCATCGCCTACGACGGCACTGGCTACGAAGGCTGGCAGGTGCAAAAGACCGGCACCGGTGTGCAGGAAATAGTTGAGACCGCGCTCGCCAAACTGTTCCCGAGCAATCCGCGCCTGCACAGTTCCAGCCGCACGGATACTGGCGTTCACGCGCTCGGCATGGTGGCGCATTTTGAAGTGCCCGAGTGCAAAATGACTCCGCACAAACTGGTGCTCGCGCTGAACGCCTGGTTGCCCGGCGATATTCGTGTGGTGAACGCTGCCCGCGCATCAAAAAAATTTCACGCCCGCTTTGATGCCGCCGGGAAACAATATCGTTACGTGGTCTGGAATCATCCCGCGATGAATCCGCTGATTCGCCACACCGCCTGGCATGTTCCCCGCCCGTTGGATGTTAAAGCCATGCGTAAGGCCGCGCCGTTGTTGGTGGGCAAACACGATTTTCAGTCCTTCACTGCAAGCACCGCTTACGACAAAGGCTCGACCGTCCGGACATTGACCCGCTGCGACATAAAAAAATCCGGCCCGCAACTCACGTTCGTCATTGAAGGCGACGGGTTCCTTTACAAAATGTGCCGTGGCATTGCCGGGACGCTCGTGCAAATCGGCCAGGGGAAATTTCCGCCCGAAGAAATCAAACAGATGCTCGCGAAGAAAGACCGCCGTGTCGCGGGCATGACGGCTCCCGCGCAGGGATTGGTTTTGTGGAAGGTTTTTTATTCAACGCAAAGACGCAAAGATGCAAAGCCGAAAAGGAAAACCGAGGAGAAAACACACCGCTGATTCACATTGCTTTGCGTCTCCGCTCTTTGCGTCTTTGCGTTAAATTCAAATGAACATTGTTTTGGTTGAACCAGAAATTCCACCGAACACGGGCAACGTCGCCCGGCTCTGCGCCGCGACGCGTTCGACGCTGCATCTGATCGAGCCGTTCGGTTTCAAGCTCGACGACGCGCAACTCAAACGCGCGGGCATGGATTACTGGCAGCACGTCGAGTGGCATCGCTGGAAAAACTGGACGACGTTTGCGCAGAGTTTGCCCGCATCATCGCGGCTTTGGTTGATTGAATCGAACGGGCCGAAACTTTACAGCGATGCGAAGTTTGCGCCGGACGATTACCTTGTCTTTGGCCGCGAGACCGCCGGTCTGCCGAAACAATTGCTCGAAGAAAATCGCGAACGTTGGCTGCGCATTCCGATGTTCAATCCCAACGCGCGCTCATTGAATTTGTCGAATTGCGTGGCGCTGGTTTTGTTTGAAGCGCTGCGGCAGCAGGGGTTCGCGGGGGAAATTTAACGGAGTAATCTCTTTTTGTTGCGTGTTCCGTATTCCGTGAACTCCCTTCACGCGTCACGGAACACGGAACACGCTTCAAAGCTTCGTTTCCGCCGCGCGAATCAGCGCCTGCGCTTTCTGCGGTGTTTCCACCACCAGCAAGTCCGCTCGCAATTTCGGATCCCGCAGCAAACGGCTGATGCGCGCCAGCACGGCGAGATGTTGCGTGACCGTAGGCGCGACGAGGAGAAAAAATAATTTCGACGGAGCGCCATCCAAGGCGCCGAATGGAATTCCCTGGCTCTGTCGGCCAAAGACGATCACCAGGCTGTCCACCAGTCCGATCAGCGCATTGCGCGCGTGCGGCAGCGCGACACCGTCGCCGATGCCGGTGCTATGGAGTTGTTCGCGTTCATGCAGCGCGCGAATCAACTTCTGGCGCGCTTCCGGCTGATTGGCGAGAGCGGGAATCTGGTTTACAAGTTCTTCCAGCACCGTGTCGCGCGCGATGCTTTTTAAATTTAAATTAATGTTTGCAGGCGACAGTAATTCGCTCAACACGATGCTTCCGGTGTTTGTCATGGAATAAAAAAATGGTGGGCGCTGAGGGATTCGAACCCCCGGCCACCTCGGTGTAAACGAGATGCTCTACCACTGAGCTAAGCGCCCGCGTGCGACAAGTTAGGCATAGCGTCGCGCTTTGACAAGGCTGGTTGAAAATTGTGAAGACTCTGTGGACGCCAAAAATTCCGGGAGCAAAGAACATTTGTCGCCTGTTTCTTTTTTTGCCAAGCTGCGGCCATGCTTGAAAGTTCGATTCGTCGGATGCCGCGTCCGCAGGACGTGATCGGCATGTCCGCGCAGGAATTGCGGGACACATTTCTCATCTCAAATCTTTTCACACCGGGCCAGATCAACGGCACCTTCACGGACCTGGATCGTCTTTTCGTCGGTGGCGCGATGCCTTTGCAGCCGCTGGAGCTGCCGAACCATAAAGAAACGGGTCACGCCTTTTTTCTCGAACACCGCGAACTGGGCGCCATCAACATCGGCGGCGCAGGCAAGGTCGCAGCCGATGGCAAAACTTTTGCGCTGGAAAAACTGGATTGTGTTTATCTGCCGATGGGCGCGAAGTCGGTGACGTTCAGCAGCGACGACCCAAAAAATCCGGCGAAGTTTTATTTTTTAAGTTGTCCCGCGCACGCCGCTTATCCGGCGACGATGATGAAATCCGCCGACGCCACGCCAGTGAATCTCGGTGCGCCGGAAACGGCGAACAAGCGCACCATTTACAAATTCATCCATCAAGGCGGCATTCAAAGCTGCCAACTCGTGATGGGCCTGACCGCACTGGAACCGGGCAACGTCTGGAATTCCTTCCCGCCGCACACGCACTGGCGGCGCACGGAGATTTATTTTTACTTCGACCTCGGCGACAAAGTTCTTTCGCACTTCTTTGGCGAAGCGCAGGAGACGCGCCACCTGTTTTTGCACAACGATGAAGTCGCGTTGTCGCCGAACTGGTCCATGCATTTCGGTGTGGGCACGGGCAATTACAAATTCATCTGGGGCATGGCTGGCGAAAACCAAGTCTTTGATGACATGGATGCGGTGAAGCCGGTGGATTTGCGGTGATAATTTTTAACAACTAAGGAACAAAGTAACGAAGCCGGACAAAAACTTTGTTCCTTGGTTACTTTGTTGTTCAACCGTCCTATGAAATTCAAAAACAAAGTGGTAGTCGTCACTGGCGCGAGCCGGGGAATTGGTCAGGCAATCGGCGTCGCATTTGCAAAGGAAGGCGCAACGGTCGTCGGCGTGGCGCGCAGCGATCTGGCGGATACAGGAGCGGCGGTGAAAGCGGCTGGCGGCTCATTCGTCGCGCACAACGCCGACCTCGGCACCGGCACGCAAAAGGAATCCGCGGATGTCATCACGCAGATTCTTGCCAAGACGGGCCAGATTGATGCGCTCATCAATAACGCCGGAATTATTCGTCGCGCACCCGCCAAAGATTTTTCCGAGGCGGACTGGAACGCCGTCATCGCGACGAATCTGAATTCGCCATTTTTCCTCATGCAGGCTGTCGGGAAATGGTGGATTGAAACCGGTCGCGCTAAAGCTTCCGAAGGTTCTCGGCTCAAACTCGTCAACATCGCGTCACTGCTTTCGTTTCAAGGCGGCATCACTGTCCCCGCGTACGCCGCGAGCAAGCATGGCATTGCCGGGGTGACCAAAGCGCTCGCAAATGAATGGGCGAAAGAGCGCATCAACGTGAACGCCATCGCGCCCGGCTACATCGCCACGGAAAATACGAAGGCGTTGCGTGAGGATCCGGTGCGCAACAAGGCGATTCTTGACCGCATACCGGAAGGACGCTGGGGAGCGGCGGAAGATATTGCGGGCGGTTGTGTGTTTCTGGCTTCCGGTGATTCGGATTATTTAAACGGCGCGGTGTTGAACATTGACGGCGGCTGGCTTGGACGCTGATGCCGTTGCAATAATTTTCATCGCCTCCGTGGTGAGCAGCGTGATTTTGCCCCAGGACTTTTCCGCAACAAGTTTGCGCTCCGCCATCCATGAACCGCCAATCGCCGCGATCAGGGGAATTGCCAGATAATTTGGCAACGTCGTCGCAGTGATGCCGCCAGTCGGAATGAATTTCACGCCCGTGTGGCCAAACGGTCCGCTCAATGCCTTCAACGCATTCACGCCGCCGAAGGTTTCCGCCGGGAAAAATTTTAGATGTTTCCAACCCAGTTCCAAGGCGCGCATGACTTCCGTAGGCGTGATGACGCCGGGAAACAAAGGTAATTTGTTTTCAATCGCCGTTTTGGAAACGGATTCGCTCAAGCCGGGCGAGACACCGAATTGAGCGCCTGCTTCGATGGCTTGTTTCACATTGTCCGATGTCAACAACGTGCCCGCACCGACAATCATTTGCGGAACGTCTTTGCGGATGCGCGCAATGGAATCCGCTGCTGCTGCCGTGCGAAACGTTATTTCAATGACACTCAATCCGCCCGCCAACAGCGCTTCCGCCAGCGGCACGGC
>JBEEGR010000033.1:0-8743 GCA_041166985.1 Verrucomicrobiota bacterium
CAATTGCCATACGAATCAGACCAACAAGAGCACGTTCACTCAGGCGGACTTGGATTTCGCGCGCAAAGTTTTTCCCGGCCTGCGCAGTATCGTCGGGCATAATCTGATTGACCCGCTGCAACTCTCCGTCGCAAAACCGTTTTTCATGACGATGTTGCGCGAGCCGATTGCGCGGGTGATTTCGCATTATCAGGACAGCGTTTTGCGCGGTAACAATCAGGTATCGTTCGAGGAAACTTTGCGTCGCAGCGAAAATCTGAAAAATCTGCAGACCCAATTGATCGGTGGCGAAAGCAATCTCGATAAAGCCAAGCGCGCGCTGGAACGCTGCGCGTTCGTTGGACTGACCGAGAAATTTGATCTGTCGTTGCGGGTTCTGAACGGATTGAGTCCCTGGAAATTGAATTTGGATTACGGCCGGAAAATCGTGGCGCGAAACAACAAAGTTAAAGAAGCGATTGAGCGTGACAGTCGGATGCTGGAGTTGGCCCGCGAATACAACAAACTCGACCTGGCGCTATATCGGTTTGCCGTGGACGAAATTTTTCCACGGCTGTGCGAGAAAGCATGTGTTAATCCCGCTGACAAAAATCCGTCTTATCAAAGCTACACACACGAAGCGCTGCTGAAATTTCAACTGGGGCGTCTTTACAACCGCCTTTATCGGCAGCTCTGCAAAGTGCATTATCGCAACGACCCGCGCCCGCTTTTGGGCAACACCGCGCAGGATGTCTTTGCGCCGCTGCTGGAAAAACTCCCGAACCGCTCCTAGCCCGCTTATGCTTTTGTCCTACCAACGCGCGTTTGTTTTCATCCACATTGAGAAAGCGGCGGGTTCGAGTATTCAAAATGCGTTGCGCCCCTTTGCGCCGCCGAAAACTAAAAATCATTTTCGCCGTCGTCTCACGGCGCTGGGATCGCTGAATCGTCTGGGCGGACTTTATCGCGCGGTGGAATTTCCCGAGCATGTCACGGCGAATGAAGTTAAGCGCTGTCTGCCGGAGCCGCTTTACGATTCGTTGTTCAAATTCGCTTTCGTGCGCAATCCCTGGGATCGTCTCGTCTCGCGTTACGCGCATCTGCTGCGCAGCAAAGACCGCCGCCGCCACGGCCAGATCAGCCGCATGGAGAAGTTTGAAGATTTTCTGGAGTGGGAACTGCAACGCGACAGCGCATTTCAATACGCCTACGTCACCGGCGGCGACGGGAAATTGATTGTGAATTTCATCGGCTATTACGAACGACTGGCCGAAGACTTCGCTAAAGTTTGTGCGCGGCTGAAAGTTCAGGCGGAATTGCCGCGCACAAATGTTTCCGAACATCGCGACTATCGCTCTTACTACACGCCCAAAACCCGTGAACTCGTCGCAAAAAAATTCCAACGCGACATAGAAATGTTTGGTTACAATTTCGACGGTTTTGCCGGAGCGCCGAGCACCCGCTCGGCGTGATTCGTTCAGCGAACCCGCTTGTAATGCTTCTTGTCGAACTGAATGCCGAACCACTGTTCAAGTTTCAGCATGAACCGGTGCCGCTTTTCCCGGAAAGTTAATTGATGATTTGGATCGGCTTGAAATAGTCCCTCTGCCGACGGAAGCCAGTCGCGCATTGTTGCTGGATGCGTTCCGGTAAAACGACGCAACGTCAGCGGATCGATTTCCGAATATTTCTCCGGCGGCGGCGCATTGGTCAGGCCGTATTTTGGAACCGTGCTGGCCTTGAGATTCATCTGCTCCTGACTACGCACCCAGCCATAATGATAAACCGTCGCGCCGGTGTGCGCCGCGCGCGGATAGCGGGATTTTTTCTGCGTATCGAGCACGGTGAAGAATAATCCTTTAGGCGCCCACGCCGGAATGGTGTTGCGTAAAATGCGCGGCGCGGTGCGATACCAGCGCGGCGACCAGGCGTAGGTGTTCGCGTTGCCGTAAAAATGAAGGTAATTAAAAATCAGCGCCTCAACTTTTTCGTCATTGAGATATTTTTCCATCGCGGCGCGGATCTTCGGCAAATCATTCTCGTGCAATACTTCGTCTCCTTCGAGATAGAAGGCCCAATCGCCAGTGCAGTTAAAGAGAGCAATGCTTTTTTGCTGGCCGTAAACAAAGCCTTTAATGCTGTAATCGTTGCGGATGCGCTCGTTCCACTGCGTGGGGATGATGCGGATTTTAGAATCGTTCAGGGTGCGTAAAAGTTCTTCGGTGCCATCATCGGAAGGTCCCAACGCGATGACGAATTCATCCACCAGCGGCAGGATCGAGCGGATGGATTCCATGAACGGATAACCGAGCTTCAGTCCGTTGCGGAGGAAAGTGAACCCGCTGATTTTCATGCGCGGAAGCTAAAGGCTGTGACGGCGGCTATCAAAGATTTTTTTGCCGCTTGGTTTTGCGCGATTGCTGAAACTGTTTCAACGTCGGCGGGCTTTTCTCAAAAAACTGCGCCAAATCCTCCAGCACCGCCACGGTTTCCGGGCTGAGATGGTGTTCGATACCTTCGATGTCCTGACGCTGCGTTTCGGCGCCGAGACCGAACAAGGAAAAAAAGCGCGATAACGTCGCGTGACGACTGCGGATTTTCTGAGCGACCTCGCGGCCTTTATCGGTCAGCACGAGTCCGCGATATTTTTCGTAATTGAGATAGCCCGCTTCACCGAGTTTTTGAACCATCGCTGTGACGGAAGCCTGCCGGACTTTGAGCGAGGAGGCGATGTCCACCACGCGAGCGTAGCCCTTTTGCTCGATGAGTTCGTGGATGCGCTCCAGATAATCTTCGGCGCTCTGGCTGGGAGACTTCGGCATTGGCAGCGATTAAACACGGTTTTGAAAAGTTCGCAAGAATTGTAGCGTGGCCGAATTGAAATATCGCCCGGGCGAGGTATTTTTTTCTATGCGCTATCTGGTCAAAGCCCACCTAAAGCCCGGAAAACAAAAAGCTCTGCTGCAAGCCATCCAAGACGGCTCGCTGGGCCAGGGTTCGGTGGCCGGGGACGAATATCTTTACGACCTGCAACAAGCTCGCCTTGGCGAAGACGGGACGGCGCACTGGGTCGAAACCTGTTTTTGCGCGACACCGCTGGAAGAAGAACGGCCTTATTGGGAAAAGTATTTTGAACTGCTGAAAATTCAGGACGCACACAATCGCAAAAATTGCCGGCACGAAAATGGAACCGAACCGTGGGCGTGTTCGGATTGCGATTGTACCAGGCGATTGGAAGAACGGTTGCGGCAGTCCGGCAAATCCTTTTGCAGGAATTGAAAAGCCTGCTCTCGTAATCCTTCACGCCTGCGTTGACTTGCATGGAAACTCTGGCGACTTTAGCGGCCTATGTTTCGCGTTTTTTCAGCGTTGAGTCTGGCGGCAATGATTCTGTTATCCGGCTGCGGCAAATCTCCTGAGCCAGGTCAGCCTGTTTCCGGGACTCCGCCGCAAAACACCAATCAACAAATCTTTCAAGTCAAAGGTATCGTGGTCGAGGTAACGCCCGAGAAAAAGTCCATTACCATCAAACATGAGACAGTTCCGAATTACATGCCGGCAATGACCATGCCGTTTGATGTGCGGGACACAAATGAATTGACCGGACTCGAAGCGGGCGATTCCGTTTCGTTTCGGATGATTGTCACTGATACGGATGGTTGGATTGATCGCATCGTCAAAACCGGCACGGCAGCAAACACATTGCCGGAAGGACTTCATCGCGTGCGTGACGTAGAACCGCTGAACGAAGGCGATCTGTTGCCGGAATACCAGTTCACCAATCAGTTCGGAAAAGTTTTCAACACTGCCGATTTCAAAGGCAAGGCTCTGGCGATAACCTTCCTTTTTACGCGTTGTCCGTTCCCGACTTTTTGCCCGTTCTTGTCGAACAGTTTTGGCGACACGCAAAAAAAACTGCTCGCGATGACTAACGCGCCGACGAATTGGCATCTTCTGGCGATTTCATTCGACCCGGAATTCGATACGCCTGACGTGTTGAAAAATTACGGGGAAATACATCACTGCGATCCGGCATACTGGACGCTGGCCACGGGCGAGTTGATTGACATTACCGCGTTGGGCGAACAACTCGGACTGGCATTCTGGCACGATGAATCCGGCAGCATCAGCCACAACCTTCGCACCGCCGTGATAGATTCATCGGGCCACATTCAGAAACTTTTCATCGGCAACGAATGGACCTCGGACGATTTGGTCGCGGAGATCGTCAAAGCGGCGGCAAAGAAGTAGGAGCGCGGGCGGCCAACCCGCGAGTTGATCGCCCAAACAGGCGGGCGAGCCGTCCGCGCTCCAGTCTTGTGCCGCGACCACAGCCGCGGTCCATTCGTTAAGCATTAAGACTCGACGCGAAGCCGAAGCAGGCTTTAGTTTCGCGCCAGGATTTGCGCGCGAGCCATGATCATTTCCCACAAATATAAATTCATTTTCATCAAGACCACGAAGACGGCGGGCACGAGCGTCGAGGTGTTTCTGTCCCAACATTGCGGGCCGGACGATGTTTTGACGCCGATCCGCCCGCCGGTTGCGCCCCATGTCGCCCGGAATTATATGGGACTTTGGAATCCGCTGCCGGAAATTGTCAGCGACTACGGTCTGAAACGCTTTCGCAGTATTTTGACCCGGTTTCTCAAGCGCAGAAAATTCTACAATCACATCCCCGCGCGGACTGTGAAACAACTGGTTTCCTCCGAAGTGTGGAACGGCTATTTCAAATTTTGCGTGGAGCGAAATCCGTGGGATAAAACCTTGTCGCATTATCACATGGTCAAAGATCGGTCCGGCGAAAATCTGAGCTTCGACCAGTATCTGCAAAAGGGAAGATTCAGTGTGAATTATCCGATTTACTGCGACGGTCGCGGCGGATTGCTGGTGGACAAAGTTGTTAAATACGAATCGCTGATGGACGAACTCGGCGTGATTTTTGCCAAGCTGGGAATTCCCTTTAATGGCACTCTCGGCGTGAAAGCCAAATCCGAACATCGCAAAGACCGGACGCCGTATCAGCAGATTTATAAGGAGCAGCAAAAGGAAATTGTGGAAAAGGCTTTCCAAAAGGAAATCGCGATGCACGGATACACATTCTGATTTAAAGGGCCTGCGGAGCGCGGCGTTCACGCCGCTTCAGCTTGCGATTGCCAACTATCGGCCGGCAATCAATCGGCGTGCCGACGTTGAAGCGGGCTAAAGCCCGCGCTCTGGTATTTATGAGAGGGTTTCTAATATCCTAAAAAGAGAACGCTCAAACGGAATTGGGCGAGACGCCAAATTCGACAGCCGGGACGGCTGCGCCACCTACGATAAATCCACCGGATCAATATCTACCGCCAACGTGACGTCGTCTGGCAAAACCAACGATTGAATGATTTTAGCGAGTTGCTGACTCAGCGCGCTCATTGCGCGAGTGCGCAGCATGATCTGGTAGCGATAAAACGTTTCCGCCTTTAACAATGGCGCCGGCGCAGGACCGGCGATGATTAAATCGCTGAACGTGGTGGGGCGCGTTACTCCGTGCGCGCCATCCTCGGTTTTGCCACGCGCGGCGGGCAGAGGACTGCCCGCCCTACCCAGGAGTTTTTTTTCCAACTCGCGCTTCAAATGCTCGGTTGAAAATTTAACCTTCTCTTCGTTCCGCCCTTTGAGTGTCAGCAATGCAACGCGGCTGAAGGGCGGATATTTCAATTGTTCGCGAAATTCCAGTTCCTGTTCGTTGAAACCGACGAAGTCATGCCGCCGCGCGTATTGAATCGCGGGATGAAACGGCGTGAAGGCCTGCACCACCACTTCGCCTTCGATGTCACCCCGCCCTGCCCGGCCAGCCACTTGCGTAAGCAATTGAAACGTCCGCTCGCCCGCGCGAAAATCCGGCTGATGCAGCGCGAGATCGGCGTAAATAATTCCGACGAGCGTCACGTTCGGAAAATGCAGGCCCTTCGCGATCATCTGCGTGCCGATTAGAATATCAATCTTGCCGGTGCGAAAATCGCCCAGAGTTTTCCGGTAATCATCCTTGCGCTTCATCGTATCCGCGTCCATGCGGCGGATGCTGGCTTTCGGAAATAGTTTGCGCAGCGTCTCTTCGACTTTCTGAGTGCCGAGGCCGGCGAAGCGAATTTTTGGATTTCGGCATTTTTCATTGGGGCAGATCGCCGGGACTTTCTCGTTATGACCGCAGATGTGGCAACTGAGCTTTTGTTCGTGGCGATGATACGTGAGCGAGATGCTGCAGTTCGGGCAGGTCGCGACGAAACCGCAGAGCGGGCATTGCAGCGAACTGGAATAACCGCGCCGATTTAAAAATAAAATTGTCTGCTCGCCGCGTTCGAGCCGCTGCGTCATCGCTTCTTTGAGTTGCGGTGAAAAAATGGCGATGCCTTTTTCCTTCTTCGCCGTCTGGCGCATGTCCACCACGCGGACGCGGGGCATTTTCTGGTCGTCCACGCGTTCGGGCAATTCCAACAGCGTGAATTTTCCCTTGCGACAGTTGAAATAACTTTCGAGCGACGGCGTCGCCGAACCCAGCACGACCGGCGCGCCTTCCATTTGGCCGCGCATGATGGCGACATCGCGCGCGTGGTACCTTGGGGATTCCTCCTGCTTGTAAGTATGCTCGTGTTCTTCGTCCACGATGATGAGGCCTAACGGATCTACTGGCGCAAAAATCGCCGAACGCGCGCCAATGACAATTCGCGCGCGGCCCTGGCGAATTTTGTGCCATTCATCATGACGTTCGCCGGCAGAAAGATGCGAGTGCAATACGGCCACGAGCGTTTGCAGTGGGCCGGAACTGAACCGTGCTTTAAATCGCTCGACCGTTTGCGGCGTCAGCGAAATTTCCGGCACGAGCACAATCGCGCCTTTGCCCTGTTCCAACGCGTGGGCGATGGCCTGGAGATAAATTTCTGTTTTTCCGGAACCGGTGACACCGTGCAAAAGAAAAGTGCGTGAAGTTTTTGGGGTAGCACCCGCGTCATTCATCGCCGATTTGATTTTTTCGAGCGCGCTGGCTTGCGCTGTATTCACAATCAACGGCTGGCTTGGCAAAATATGTTCGCGCGCATAAGGATCGCGCTCCGAAATTTGGGCGGTGATTTCAATGAGGCCTTTATCCTCCAGCCGGCGAATGGTGGATGCGGTTGTCTCAGCCAGTTCCAGCAGTTCCTGCAAGGGAATCTCGCGTCGCTCTTCGATGATGTTCCAGATTTCGCGCTGACGTTTGGCGAGCTTTGGTAATTCGCCGGTGAATGGCAGCGCGCGCACAAACAACCGCTCGCGCCAGCCGCTTTTTTCTTTGCGCACAACTTCCGGCAATACGCTCTTGAGGGCAGTTTCCGGCGCGCAGCAGTAATAATCGGCAATCCAGCGCGCGAGTTGCAGGACTTTGGGCGTGACCAGGGTTTGCGCGCCGATGACTTTGATGATGGGCTTGAGTTTGGTTTGCGCTGATTCCTCGGCAAGAGCGGTGACGCAACCCAGAATTTTTCGCGGGCCGAACGGAACCTGCACGCGGCTGCCCACGTCCACCTGCCCCACGAGTTCGGGCGGGACGAGATAATCGAACTCCTTGCGGAGCGCGATTTCGAGGCTGACGCGAGCGATCATGTGAAGTTGAGAGTTGAGGGTTAAGAGTGGAGTGTCAAGCGCGGCCAGCAAACGCAGCGCGACATGACTCGACGGGCTGAGTTTGTCCGGGTAAAAAGAATCGCGTGAAACGGCTTCGCCTCATCCTGATTTTAATTTTCGTCGCGATTGCGTGCGCTGTTTTTTTGAGTTGGCGCGAGTTGCGGCGGGAGAAAAAATATTTTCCGCAGATCCGGGCGGCGGCGGCGCGGTTCAAGGTTGATCCGCTGCTCGTCAAAGCTGTCGTCTGGCGGGAAAGCAAATTTCACCCGAACGTTCGGGGCAAAGCGGGCGAGATCGGCCTGATGCAGATTCAGGAAATCGCCGCGCTGGAATGGGTGGAGGCCGACCGCATCGAAAATTTTGAGCACGAGCAGTGTTTTGATCCGGGGACCAATGTGCTGGCGGGGACGTTTTATTTGAGCAAGCTGATGAAGCGTTACACAAACACGGACAATCCGGTTCCGTATGCGCTGGCCGATTACAATGCGGGGCGGGGCAATGTTCTCAAATGGAACAAGGGCGCGGCTGCAACCAACAGCGGCATTTTCATTTCGCAGATCGGTTTTCCGGGCACGAAGAGTTACGTGAAGGCGATCAAGCGGCGTTACGTTTTTTATCGGCTGCTGGCGCGCATTGGGCTGGAATAAGCGGCGAAGAAAAAAAGCTCTCTCCCCACAAAAAAGAGGCGGGTCAACTTTGACCCGCCTCCTGCAAGTTTCGAACTGGAATTAATTATCAGTTCTTCGTGCCGACCAGCGTCGTGTCGAAGGTGAATCCAGCCGGATAATTCGGATCGTTGGCTCCCGCGAGTTTAAACCAGATTACCGGGCCGGTGACGTCGTTGCCACTGATTACCGGGAGGCCGAGGATCGAGCCGTTGCCGGAATAGAGCGAAACGTAGAACGGCCATTGGCCATCTGCCGACAGCGTGGTGCTTTGGGAAACTTTGGTTCCGTCGCCCAAGGTGCCGACAAATTTCACTATGCCGCCCGTGGTGATCGTGACGGTGCCGGTTCCAGCGGTGGTCGGCGCGATGGATGAATCGCCGCTGCCGAGAATGGTGACCGTGTAAGTTCCGGCTTGCGGAGCGGCGTTGAGTTTCTTGCTGAACACATTGCGGTTC
>JBEEGR010000034.1:0-4454 GCA_041166985.1 Verrucomicrobiota bacterium
GTTCAAGCTGGTTCATCGTGTCAAAAATCAACAGCATCACCACACCGCCCAACGCCAAAAAAAAGAAAATCGCGCTGAAGCAGTGGAGAAGTTTGGCCATTTTGTTCGTTTCTCTCATTATGATTCGACCGGCTGTGGTGAGGTGGGCTGGTGAGCCGCAATTGAATTCCGATTCGGCTGCGCAGCGATCCAGTCGGTAAAACGTTTCCCCTGACGTTCGGCCATCCAGAGATTGATCTCGTTCAGGTTGGCGACCGGTTCGCCCGTGAACGGCGCGCAGTGCAGGTAACCGTCCGGGCCGAATTCCGGGGTCATGGTGCTCGTGGTTTTGCCGCGCGCGAGTTGGGTGTGCCAGATGGCGGTCCACCAACATTCATGCGCCTCGAGCGCGTGACGATATTCCGGCGCGGCGGGATGCGGCACCTGCGGGCCCTGATCGTAGCCAACGCGCGCGTGAATATGATGCGCGCGTTCAATACACAACGCGAGAATGTCCGGCTCGGTATCAATCAACCGTTCGCAAACGACGCACCAGTGCGAGAAATCGCACGTCAGTTTGAGTTCCGGAAGCTGCAACAGAATGTCGCGCGTCGTCCACGGATTAAAAAATGACCGGCTGCGATGCGTTTCAAAACTAGCAGTGATGCCGAGTTCATTCGTCAGGTCAATTGCTTTGCCAAAAAAATCCACGCTCTGGGCCGTGCTCCACGCATCGCAGCCGGCGATGATCGTGAGGAAGAGTGGATTGCATTCCATCGCGGCCTCAGCCTGCTGAAAAAGTGATTCAAGATGCTCGGCGATCGTTGCCTGCCGGTTCGGAACGTAGCTGCCGGTCGTGCAAATCTCCGCGATGTAGCTCAAACCTGCGTCCGCAAGTTTTGTCAGGCTATCGTTTCCCGATGCGCTCAACGCTGATATCTGCCCTTCGATTCCGTCAAATCCATTTCTCTGACACGCAGCCACTGCGTCATCAAGGCTTCCCTGATGTCCCCAAAGAGTTTTGAACAGGCGCAGTTCCATATCAGTCAGCCGCGGAATTTTTCAAATCGCTCGTCGCCACACGGAAACCAATATTGTCCGCGCGATGCTCTGTCGGACGCCAGTCACGCCACGAACTGCGCAGCAGACGCGGCAAATAATCCCATGCGCCGCCGCGAATCACCCGGCGGGAATCCGCAACATCAATCCACGCGCTGCCGTCGTTCGGCGCACCGAAATAATTCGGATGCCACGCGTCGGCGACCCATTCACAGACGTTGCCGTGAAAATCATGAAGGCCGAAAGCGTTTGCCGGATAATTTCCGACCGGCGTGCGACACCCAATTCCAATGCGCAAACCCTGTTCGTCATGAAGAAAATTGGCATCCTCGGGTGTGATCCCGTCGCCGCACGCAAACGGCGAGCGTGAACCGGCGCGACACGCAAACTCCCATTCCGACTCGCTCGGCAAACGATATTCACGGCGCGTTCGGCTCGTCAGCCAATTGCAATAATTAAGCGCGTCCTGCCAGCTCACTTGCGCGACCGGCAAATTTTCCGCGTCCGTCAGCGCATGGCCGGGACGAAACTCACGGAACTCGCCGACAGTCACTGGGAATTTTCCCAGCGCGACGCTCGCCGAAATTTCCACGCGATGCGCCGGACGCTCGGTGTCATTGGCAAATTTGTCGCCGACATTTTCGCCCATCACGAATTCGCCCCCAGGCAATTCGATCATCAACGGCATTTCATCCGCATCACGCCATGATTGTCTGATGCGTTGATGCGGCAAGGCGGGAGATTCACACATCATTGTCTGGCCTCCGGTTGAGTCCGTTGACTGGGAGCGGCCACGCCGACATCAGTCGGCCAGCCACCGCGAATGCGCGCGGCGAGATAGCGATGAAAAAGCCAGATGGGCATTTCGAGATGACTCAGGCGGCCCGGTTGCCAGCCGCGCGCGTAAAAACCTCGTTGCACGGCGGTGCAGACTTCCATGTCTTCGAGATGAAACTCAGTGAGCAATTGCGTGGCTTTGTCGCGCAGACGCGGAAAATTTTCGCGAGCAACGGTTTCTGGCGACATGAGGGTCGTCGTGATCAACTTCAACCGATCCGGCCCGAGCGGCTGGAGCCGATACCAGATGACGCGGTCAGGCGCGGTCGCGAGCAGAAATGTCGGATGAATCAGGAACAATCCCCATTCAGATTTTTGCGCGTCGCTCAAACCGGGCAGCGGCGGCAGGTCGTCCGAGAAATCGCCGCGCGCTTCAAAGGCGCGATATTCCTCACGCACGGAATCTTTGTAAGGCAAATGCGAGCGAACATAATTGCGACGCTCCTGTTCGGTCCAGGTATCGCGCGCGGGCATCATCGGCTGAAGCGTCTTGTGATGAATGCCGAGATGGTGGTAGCTCTCCATGAAATTTTCGACGAGCACCTTCCAGTTGAATGGGCAAGTCCACTCGCGCGCGATAACGAGTTTCATTTCCGGCAAACGAAACGCCGCGAGGTCCTCGGCCATTTCCCCCAGCCCATCAGCGAGCGGTGGCGCGTTGCCATCCAGGTTCACAAAAATAAAACCCTGCCAGATTTCACTGCGGAACGATTTCAGGAAAAAGTCATCGCGGCAAAACCCCTCGGCCTGCTGCATCTCCGGACAAGCCTTGAGTTGCCCATCGAGTTCAAATGTCCACGCATGATACGGACACAGAAAAAGCCGCGTGTGACCGCAATCGGATTTGCCCTCACGCGATTCCGCCAGCGTGTGGCCGTCGTAACCGAAGCCTTCAGGCATGATGTCCATCGAGCGATGCGGACAAACCCGCGACAGCACGCGGACCGATTGATCCTTTCCGCGCACGATAATCAGCGGCTCACCGAGCAGATCGAGATTCAGAAAATCTCCCGATGACGGAATCTGCGAAATGTGCGCGACGCATTGCCAGCCGGCGCGCAGAACGTGATCGAGTTCCCACGCGAAAAATTCTTCGCTCGTGTAGGCCTGCGCGGGAAGTGTGGTCGCGCGATTCAGCGGACGTGCGGCCGCATCGCAAATGCCGCGTTGAATTTCGGCCAGCGACAACGGCGATTGTGCGGTGCGCGTGCTGAGTTGCCGCGCAAAGGCCAGCGGCTCGAAAGCGGGCTTCCATTGAAAGGCGGTGGAACTCACGGGGCGAGCCTCCTCAATGCCCGGGGACCACGCCCGCCCCGGGCGTTGTCGGGTGCGCCCTCGCGCCCGACATCCGACGCGTTGGAACGACGAAAAGTGCCGGAATTATTTGACGCGCTCGAGGTTTTCCGCGAGGGCGCGGAAAACTGCGCCCGGGGCGGGCGCGGTCCCCTTTTCTTTGCAGTATTAACCGTTAAGAGATTTTTAACCGCTTTGTGATCGAGATTAATTTCACGCCGCGCCTCTGGATGCGCACGGCAGTAACTGGCGATTTCATGTCCGCGTGCGAACCAGACACCGCCCTTGCTCTGCATCGCGCCGACCAGTTCTTCCAGCAGCCGCACGCGCGACGGACGTCCACTCAACCACGGATGCAGTGTCAACACGAAGCAACAACCGAAATCGTGCATCGCCTCGAATTCGCGCCACCAGAGATCGAACACCTTCGCGCAATTTTCCGGAACAAATCCCCATGCGGGATCGGCGTTGAAAGCGAACTGCTCCCAGTCTTCGAGCATCCATTGGCCGGGAATTTCGACGAGGCCGTTCTCGTGGAAGTAAGGCACGTCATCGCCCATCTCGCTGGCGCAGTAGGCGATGCTATGACGCTCAAGTAGCGTCGGCGTCCATGGATTGATCTCAAACCACGGTGCGCGAAAACCAACGGGCCGCGAACCCGTAAGCCGCGTCAGGATTTCAATGCTGCGCAACAAGATCGCCTCTTCCTCGGTTTCGCTGAGATACGCAAGTTTCTCGTGCAGGTAACCGTGCAGGCCAATCTCGTGGCCGGCGGCGACAATCGCTTCAATCATGCGCGGATGATGTTCGGCGATGTAACCGGGGACAAAAAAAGTTGCGGGGACTTCGAGATGCGCAAGCAAGCCCAGTAATCGCGGCACGCCGACGCGTGGACCGTATTCGCATTGCGACATCAACGTGCGCCGGCGAACGAGCGCGGGATCTTCTGAGAGCGCCGTGGTTTCGCCATCGACATCAAAGCAAAGCATCGCGGCGCAACGATGTCCCTTCGGCCAAGTGAAGCGTGGGGCCGGAAGAAACCGTTTTGCAGATTTTCCATTTTCACTCGACCTCATCACCGGCCTCCGTGAGTTTGATCATTGGCAACTTGTCGGGAACTTCCAGTGGCGGATGTATGTGTTCTTCCAGCCGTTTTTTGAGCGCGAGAAATTCCGCGGAAAGAAACTGCGCGTCACTGCGCGGGCGCGGCACCGGGTTTTCAATGACTTCAGCGATGCGGCCAGGATTCGTTCCCATCACGAGAATCCGGTCGGCCAGATACGCGG
>JBEEGR010000035.1:0-4506 GCA_041166985.1 Verrucomicrobiota bacterium
CTCGGCGGAAGCTTCGAGCAGATCCAGGAATTGGTCATCTTTGCCAAAAAACTTTTGGAGCGAAAACATAGCGAGGCATTGTTTACCCAGCCCGGCGGAAAAACGCACCAGAAATTTTTCAGCTAACTTGAATCACGCTGCATTCAACGAACAAACTTCCGCGCACCATTGTTCAATCTTCGCTTTGATGGTGTCGCGCACTTCGCGGGTGCGGGTGAGTTTTTCGGCGGGACTGCCTTGAAAACTGGAAGGGTCGGGAAAGCCCCAATGCAAACGGGTCGTGACGCCGGGAAAAATCGGGCAACGCTCCGCGCTGGTTTCATCACACACGGTGATCACGTATGCAAAATTCTGACCGGACTTGATCATATCGAACACGGCTTTGGTTGGGTTGCCGGAAATATCAATCCCGATTTCGCGCATGGCTTCAACGACGATGGGATTCAGCCTGCCCGGCTCGATGCCCGCGCTCTGCGCTTCAAATTCACTGCCGCAGATTTGATTCAAAAACGCCTCGGCCATCTGGCTGCGCGCGCTGTTGTGAATGCAGACAAAGAGAACTTTTTTCTTCATGCAACTGGTTCGGATTTGAGTTTGGTGCAACAACCTTTTTCGCGGACGCAACGGCAGGCAAACATTGCCGCGCACGCGCCCAACGTCGGCGCGGCGAGATATAGCCACAGGTGTTCAAAATGCCCGGAGACGAGGGCGGGTGCGAGCGAACGCGCGGGATTCATGGACGCGCCGCAGATTGGCCCGGCGAACATTGCTTCGAGCGCAATGACTGCGCCTACAGCGATGGCTGCCGTAATGCCTTTTTCTTTTGCGCCGGTCGAGACGTTGAGAATCGTCAGCATCAGGAAAAAGGTCAGAACAGTTTCGAGAACGAAGGATTGCGTTTCCGAACCCAGCGGCAGTGTCGCGCCGAGCAATTTATTTTCCGGAAAAAGATAACGCAGAAGTGCGCTCGCCAAAACCGCGCCAGTAATCTGACTGGCAATGTAAGGAACAACTTCGCGACCCGGTAAGCGTCGCGCCGCCCAGAAACCAATCGTAACCGCCGGATTAAAATGCGCGCCGGAAATATCGCCGAACGTATAAATCATCGCGAGCACGACCAGGCCGAACGTCAGCGCAATGCCGATGTGAGTGACAGATTGAGTGGCGTCGTTGATGACGATTGCGCCGGTGCCGGCAAAAACGAGGGCGAAGGTTCCGAGCATTTCGGCACCATATTTTTTCATCGAACAGACACTGGCGTTTTTGCCGCTCTCCAGCAATTCAAAACCACTCTCGTTGCGTCTCGTCACACAATTGTAACAATCCCGCCCTTTGTCTGTGACATCGCCATTTTAATTTCTCCGCGAATCAAAAACGGACTCATGAAACCAAACAAACTAAAACTACATTTCAAAAAACAATGGCTCGCGCTGGCGGCTTTGGCAGCTTCGGCATGTGTGGCCTCGGCGCAATCCTCCGATGCGATCATTGATAAGCTTGTCGAAAAAGGCATTCTCACGGTAAAGGAAGCCAACGAACTTCGCGAAGAAGCCGACAAAGGTTTTACCTCGGCTTACTCGGTCAAGAGCGGCATGCCCGATTGGGTATCATCGCTGAAATTCAACGGAGACATTCGCGCGCGCTATGAAAGTTTTTTTGCGGACGACTCATTCGTGAGCGGTGGAACCACCAATAAATTTCTCGCGCGAAATCGTTTTCGCTATCGTATGCGTTTCGGCGCGACGGTTTCGATGTTTGACAATCTGGAAGCCGGCTTAAAACTAACTTCCAGCGACGCGGCCAGCGGCGGAGCCAATAATGAAGGCGATCCCATTTCAGGAAATACGACGATGCAAAACAACGGTTCCAAAAAACTGATCTACATTGATCAGGCTTACGGACGTTGGTACGCGTTGAACGGCCCGGATTGGACCGGCGTTCTGACCGTTGGTAAAATGGAAAACCCCCTGATGTTTGACGACATGGTGTTTGACCCAGATTACACACCGGAAGGTATCGGACTGCAACTCGGCTATACCTTGAATGACAAACACACATTGAAGTTCAATGCCGGCGGATTCATTCTGGATGAAGCTGCCGCCAGCAGCAACGATCCTTACCTGATCGCCGCCCAGGCGCGTTGGGACGCCAAATGGAATACCAAATGGAGCAGTGCGCTGGGACTGGCCGCTCTCTCCGTTGAAAGCCCGGGCGCGTTAGCAAACGGTTCCGTTCCGAACATCAATCGCGGCAACACCCGCGATGCCGACGGCACCCCGACTTATGCGTTTAATCCCTGGGTCGTTGACGGATCGGTGACTTACACTGCCGAAAGTTTTCCGCTCTATAAAGGCGCATTCCCGATCAAATTGAGCGGCGAATACATGAACAATCCCGGCGCCCCATCAAGCGCGGACAATAATGCGTGGAACATCGGCGTGATGTTCGGCAAATCCGGCAAGAAGGGTACCTGGGATTTCACCTACACCTACAAATGGCTCGGTGCGAACGCCTGGTATGAAGAACTCGTGGATTCAGACTTCGGCGCGTTCTATGCCGCAGCCAATTCACCCGCGAATTCCGGCAGTGGCATCGGCTACGCTTCCGGCACCAACGTGAAAGGCCATATCCTTCGTCTTCAATATTCCCCGACCGACTCGGTAACGCTCGCGGCGAAATTGTTTATGACCGACTTGATCAATGCCTTCCCGGCCAATGGCGACAGTCAGATGAATCGCCTGCAGGTGGATGCAAACTGGAAATTCTAAATTAAAATTGAAAACTAAACTGAATATGAAAAACCTCCTCAAAAAAATAATTGTCGCCGCTGCGACCGTGGCCACCGTGGCTTCGACGCAAGCCGGCAACATCACCGTCAAAGGTTCCGACACACTCGTGATTCTCGCCCAGAAATGGGCGGAGACTTACATGAGCAAGCATCCTGAAGTGAAGATCCAGGTCACCGGCGGTGGCTCCGGCATCGGCTTCGCCGCATTGCAGAATAAAACCACGGACATCGCGGACGCATCACGCCCAATCAAAACCGCGGAACGCGCCGCCTGCATCAAGGCCTTCGGCAAAACTCCGCTCGAATACAAAGTCGCGTTGGACGGCCTCTCCGTTTACGTGAATGAATCCAGTCCGATTAACGAGCTCGACCTCGATCAATTGGAAAAGATTTTCACGGGCAAAGTGAAAAACTGGAAAGAGATTGGCGGGCCGGATGCACCCATTACCGTTTACAGTCGTGAGAACAGTTCCGGCACGTACGAATTCTTCAAAGAGCACGTGTTGAAAGGCCATGACTTCGTTTCCAGCGCGCAGACCATGCCCGGCACGGCGGCGTTGTTACAGGCGGTTTCGAAAGATAAAGGCGGCATTGGTTACGGCGGCGCAGCTTACGGTCACGGCGCGAAGGCGTTGAAGATTAAAAAGACTGCGGACTCACCTGCCATTGAAGCGACGGAAGAAAATGTCGTTTCCGGCAAGTATCCGATCTGGCGTTATCTCTACAACTATCTCGACGCGGCCAAGGACAAAGGCGAAATCGCCGCGTATCTGAATTGGATCCGCAGTGAAGAAGGCCAAAAAATTGTCAAAGACGTGGGCTATTATCCGTTGCCCGCCAACCTGCAGGAAAAATAGAACGGAGATACAAATAAAATTGATTCCGGGGTTCCTCCAAACCAGAGTCATGGGCGGGTCGGCGCAATTTCGTGTCCGGCCTGCTTTTGGGATTAAAAAATGAACATTCAACATTCAACATCCAACGTCGAACATCCAAGGGCGGAACATTGGACAGCGGATTGGGCGTTGAATGTTGGATGTTCGAGGTTGGATGTTTTCCCATGACTCCTTCCCGTCGCAGTGTCGGGTGGATGGGCCTTCAACGCGGGCATAAAGCCAAGCCACTTGAATGGCTCGCGGAAAAATTTATTTTTCTCGTTTCGCTCTCGGCCATCCTGATGGTATTCCTGATTTTTGTGTTCATTGGCCGAGAAGCGTTGCCTGTCGCGTTCGGTCAAATGAACAGCGCGCGCGTGCAGGAAGTGATTCCAGTGGATCAATTGGATAAACTCTCGCCCGAAAAAGTCCGCGAATATCTCGGCCTCACCACCGAACAACAAGCCTCCATGGATCATGAAACACTCGTGACCTTGATGGAACTGAAAGTTGAATCGGCGAAAGATATTTCCACGGACAAAGATGCCAAAGTGAACACCGCCCAATGGCGTTACCTGCTGCGACCGTATCAATGGTCTGGCTACAGCAAACCGGAATACATCTGGCAGCCCGTTTCGGAGATTCCAAAATACAATATCGTTCCACTCATCATCGGCAGTTTGAAAGTCACTTTGGTCGCGTTGCTGTTTGCCGTGCCGCTCGCGTTGGCCGCCGCGATTTACGTTTCCCAACTGGCGAGGCCGCGCGTGCGCGAGATTGCCAAGCCGGTGATTGAACTGCTGGCGGGAATTCCCTCCGTCGTGCTCGGATTTTTCGGCCTGA
>JBEEGR010000036.1:0-4650 GCA_041166985.1 Verrucomicrobiota bacterium
ACAAACTTGCGGTGTTGCTCCAGACATCCGGCGATTCGCGCAACGGATCCAGCGCGAGTTGCACTCGGTGGATTCCGACGGACTGCAATTTTGAAATCAAATCCGCCGGCGAGTTTGGTTGCAGCGACCAACTGCAAACTGCTACACGCTTTTTTAGGTTATCGATATTCGATGAATTCAATGGGGAGTCCGCTGGTTAATTTCTTCAAAAGTTACACACACACCCGAAATGTTTGTGGTCGAAGGAACCGCATGCGGGGTTTCAAAGCTTAACTTAACCAAAAGATTGCTGGGTGACGTCCATGACATAGTCACATCATCGCCAACATGGACTAGATAAACATTCGCCGGATAACCTAATTTTTCTCCGGCACGACGAAGATAGATGTGCCGCCGATACCCTGTAGTGTCATGAAACGTCTCGCCAAAAACGGTGCAAATATGACGGCCATCGGGAGACGGCATGTCTCGCACGGCAACTATGTCGCCTTTCTTACCGGTGGAACAACCCATCAACGCACCTGCCAACACGATTGGAACGTAAAAATATAGTTTCAAAACTGATCTTCCTTTTCCTTGAACAATACGTTGAACGTGGTCAGCGAGCCGTAACAACGCGTGATGTATTGCTGCATTTCGACTTTCTCGCCGTCGGAGAGTTTTTCGTGCGCATTGATTTTTTGTTCCAGCACGCGAAGCTGATTGCGGACCATCACAATTTTATGGAAAAAAGTTTCGAGCGGCACTTCCTTGGTCTGCAACGCCGGGTCTGCCGGATGCATCACGGCTTTGCCGCCGTGCCAGCGTAACCCGAGTTGTTCGATCACGGAATCGGGCTTTTCCAACCCGAGTTTGCTAATAGCGCGTTCGAGAGTTTCTTCCACAAATTGTTTTAACGGCCCATTTAATCCACTCACCGCAATCTGCGGTTCGGCGGGTTCAATCCCTGCCGCGTCCGGCGCGATGGTGCGTTTGCCATCGCCGAATTGAATTTCCGCCGTGGTTTCGGAAATGGTTTTGACCGTGCCAAGACCATATTGCGGATGGCGCACGTTCATGCCGATATGCAAGGCTTCGATTTTCATGCGGGAAATCTAAACCACAAATCAGGACAGAAGCAAACGAAGTAAACAAAGCTCTTTGTTCCCTTCGTTGGCTTCTGTGATTTAGGTTTCTCACTCAAATCCCGCTTGCCAACTGCCCGACTCAGGTGTCTAGTGCGAAGACCACTTTAGAATCAACTCAACTCATTATGATGACTCGCCGACAAGCTTTGAAAAGAACGGTTCTGGCCACCGCTGCCTGTGCCGTTACCTCTCAAATATCCAACGCCATCGCCCAACCGACCTCCTCGCCCACAGTTGCTCCGGCAGTAAGCGGCCCGTTTATTTTGCCGCCGTTGCCGTATGCTTTTGACGCGCTCGAACCACACATTGATGCGCGCACGATGGAGATTCACCACGACAAACATCACGCTACGTACGTCGCAAATTTGAACAAGGCCGTGGCGAGTCTGCCGCAGGACAAACCACCCACAATCGAATTACTCTTAAGAAATCTTTCCACATTGCCGGAAGACAAACGCGCTGCCATCCGCAACAACGGCGGTGGTCATTTTAATCATTCCCTGTTCTGGCAAATGATGAAAAAGAATGGCGGCGGCGAACCTATGGATAAACTGGCCAAAGCCATTGATAAAAAATTCGGCAGCTTCGGCGCGTTCAAAGATCAATTCACCAAAGCCGCGCTCGGCCAGTTCGGCAGCGGTTGGGCGTGGCTCGTGCGCGACGGCGCGGAATTGAAGATCGAAGCCTTGCCGAATCAGGACACGCCGCTCTCGCAAAATCATCAGCCGTTGCTCGGCCTTGATGTCTGGGAACACGCTTACTACCTCAAGTATCAGAACAAGCGCGCGGATTATATCGCGGCGTGGTTTAACGTGGTGAACTGGGATTTTGTTTCCGAACGCTTTGCGAGCAGCGGCAAAGCATAACGGTAGGGCGCGTCACTCCGTGCGCGCCGTTTTCGTAGTATCAGGAGCGGCGTGCAGAGGACGGACACGCCCGCCCGGCTTTTGTGCAAAATCCGTGTGCATCCGCAGTCGTCTGTGTTTTAATGCCGACGCTAAATGAAACAGTTCCCGACGCCGCTCGATTTGAAAAAAGTAAAAGTTTATCCGCTGGCCGAGCGGAAAAGCCTGAGTTCGTTGGAAAAAATTCTTGTCGATCCCGCGCAGACACCTTCGCCATGTTCAGTTGAACTGCAATCCGCCATTCACGATTGCGCTGAAAAAATTTCCGCCGCCCGCCAACGCAACGCCAGCGTCATTCTCATGTATGGCGCGCATCTCATCAAGAATGGCGCGATGCAGATTGTGAACGCGCGGATGGAACGCGGCTGGATCACGCATCTCGCAACCAACGGCGCGGGCACGATTCACGATTGGGAACTCGCCTTTCTCGGCCGCACCGAAGAGAACGTCCGCGAAAACGTCGCCACCGGCACGTTCGGCACCTGGGATGAGACCGGACGCAACATTCATCTGGCCTTGCTCGCGGGCGCGTTGCGTGGGGAGGGCTATGGCCGCAGCCTCGGACGTTTTATTGTTGAAGATGGCGTGACGTTGCCGACGACGGAAACTCTGGAAGAATTGTTGCGCGCCGAACCAACGCATCCGCTCGCGCCCGCTCGCGCGGAGTTGTTGCAAGCGATGTTCACTCACAAATTGCCCGCCGGAAAAATTGAAGTGAAACATCCGCACCAGGAAACTTCCCTTCTCGCGCAGGCGTTTCGGCGGAACATTCCTTTCACGGTTCATCCCGGCATTGGTTACGACATCATTGCCAATCATCCGATGTTCAACGGCGCGGCGATTGGACGCGCGGCGGAAATGGATTTTCGCTTGTTCGGCGCGGCGGTGGAGCAATTGGACGATGGCGTGGTGCTGTCCGTCGGCTCCGCGATCATGGCGCCGCAGGTTTTTGAAAAGAGCGCGAGCTGCGTGAACAATCTGCGGTTGCAGGCGGGAAGAAAAATTTTGCACAACCACACTTTCTACGTGGTGGACATTCAGGACGGCGGCAATTGGGATTGGTCACACGGCGAACCGCCGAAGGACAACCCCGCTTACTATCTTCGCTTCTGCAAAAGCTTCGCTCGCATGGGCGGTGAAATGAAATATGTGCAGAGCGATAATGTGGCGTTTCTGCACCAGTTGTTGAATCGGATTAACACCGTGGCTTTAGCCCGGTGACCCCCCCCCCGCAAACAGCACCAGCCGTTTCAACGGCTTTCCCCGCTTCTGAAAGCCGTTAAAAACGGCTGAAAATTCTTCGATCACCATTAACACCGAGCTAAAGCCACGGTGTTAATGGTGATATCACAACTGTTTCATCGCATTGTCCAGCGCGGCATAAAGCTGGTTCATTGTGGCTTCAGTTTCATCGCCCATGTTGGAGAGACGGAACGTCAGGCCTTTGATTTTTCCGTAGCCACCGTCAATCAAAATGCCCTGGTCTTTCACGAGCTTTTGCAACTTCGCCACGTCCACCGCGCGACCGCCGGGCTTCGCGCCGTTGTTGATGCAGGTGAGCGTGACGGATTCAAAACCGCGTTCGGGAAACAATGTGAAACCATGTTTCGCTGCCCAGTCGCGGGTCATCTGCGAAAGTTTGGTGTGCCGCGCATAACGCGCTTCCAGACCTTCGGCGAAGAAATCGTCGAGCTTCGAGGACAACGCGTAAATGTGGCCGATGCTCGGCGTGCTCGGCGTCATGCTTTGTTCGGCATTTTTCTGGAACTCAACAAAGTCAAAATAATAACCGCGATCTTTCGCCGTCGCCGCCTTCGCGAGCGCGGCGGGCGAGCAGATAAACACCGCGAGACCCGGCGGCAGCGCGAATGCTTTTTGCGTTCCGGCGAGCAACACGTCAATGCCGAGTTCGTCAAACTTGATCGGCAGCGCCGTCATCGAACTGACCGCGTCCACGATGAACATCACATCGGGAAATTTTTTCTTGAGCGCGGCGATTTCATTCAATGGACTCATCACGCCGGTCGAGGTTTCGTTGTGAATCAGCGTGAGCGCGTCGAACTGGCCGGTGGCGAGCTTCGCTTCGATCTGTTCCGCTCGAATCGGCGAGCCCCATTCCACCTGCAACGCTTCGGCCTGCTTGCCGCATTTCTTCGACACATCCAACCACTTGTCCGAAAACGCGCCGCACATGCAGTTCAAAACTTTCTTCTGCACGAGATTCCGGATCGCGCCTTCCATCACGCCCCACGCGGACGACGTGGAGAGATAAACGAGTTGTTTAGTGGAAAGCAGTTGTTGGAGTTGCGGCTGAATTTTTGCGTAAAGGTCTTTGAAGCCCTGACCGCGATGCCCGATCATCGGCGAGCAGAACGCGCGGAAAGTTTTTTCGCTGACTTCAACCGGTCCCGGAATGTGCAATTTTACATGTGCCATAAAGCGCGAAAATGTTTCACGTGCGCGGGGCAAACGCAAGGGAGTTTTAAGGCCGCGTATTATGAAATGGAGCGGATTCGTAGCGCAGGCGTCCGCGCCTGCGGGTTGTGGTCGCGTCTCGCGGCCAGTCCGTCAGGCCTCACGGGGCGTGACGCCCCATGAACCCGCAGCCGAGGACGGCT
>JBEEGR010000037.1:0-3851 GCA_041166985.1 Verrucomicrobiota bacterium
CGAATTGTTTCGTGACGTTTTTTAGTTCAATGCTCATCTAAGATTTTCGCGGAGTGAGAAAGGTCGTATCGCCTTCTGCTGAGACCAATGACTGTTGGGCCTGTTGATAATCGCGCGCCTGTTTCCATTCCAATAGCGTTTTCAGGCCGAGCGTAACCAACGCCAGCAACGCCAGCAAGCTTGCGACGGCGAATGCCGCCTGGCCCTGGTATTCTTTGTAAAGTTGCTCGACGCGCAACGGCATCGTCTGGCTCACGCCGGGAACATTGCCGCTCACGACCGAAACCGCGCCGAACTCGCCCATCGCGCGCGCATTGCACAAAATAATTCCGTAAATCAAACCCCACTTCACCGACGGCAGGGTCACATACCAAAAAGTCTGCCAGCCGTTCGCGCCGAGCGACAACGCAGCTTGTTCCTGCTCCGTGCCCGTCGCCTGCATGATGGGAATCAACTCGCGCGCGACAAACGGAAAGGTGACGAACACAGTCGCCAATACAATTCCCGGCACCGCAAAAATAATTTTGATGTCATGCGCATCGAGAAATTTTCCAAAGAAACCCTGCAAGCCAAACAACACCACGAACATTAAACCCGCGACCACCGGCGACACAGAAAACGGCAGATCAATGAGCGTGATCAGAAATGATTTGCCGCGAAAATTAAATTTCGCAATCGCCCATGACGCGGCCAAACCGAAGATGACGTTGATTGGCACGCTGATGGCCGCGACAAGCAGGGTAAGCCGAATGGCCGACCACGAATCCGGGTCGGTGAGCGCTTTCACATAAAAGCTCCAGCCTTTTTCAAACGCCTGCGCAAAGACATTCACCAGCGGCAACAAAAGGAAGACGAGGCAGAACAGCATCGCGATGGTGACGAGCGTCCATTTGACAAACGGCGATTCCTCCGTGCCGCGCCGCGATTGCAGGTGGGTATCGGCGAGATTGCGTTTTATGTTGCCGGCCATATCAGTTTTGAAAACGGCTTGCCCATTGTTCGATCAGATTGATGATCGTGAGCAGTACAAAAGAAATCACCAGCAGCACGACCGCGAGCGCGATGGCACCGGTGTAATCATATTCTTCGAGCCGCACGACGATGAGATAAGGCGCGATTTCAGTTTTGTACGGCATGTTGCCGGAAATGAAAACGACCGAGCCGTATTCGCCAATGGCGCGTGCAAACGCGAGCGCAAAACCGGTGATGACCGGCGGCAGGAGCGATGGCGCGATGACGCTAACGAAGGTGCGCAGCCGCCCCGCGCCCAGACTGGCGGCGGCTTCCTCGACCTCGCGTTCGAGATGTTCCAGCACCGGTTGCAGGGTGCGCACCACAAAGGGCATGCCGACAAAGGTCAGGGCGATCACGATGCCGAGCGGTGAAAACGCGCCTTTGATTCCGAGCGGTGTGAGAAATTTTCCCAACCAGCCGTTGGCCGCAAACAAATTTGCCAGCGTTAAACCTGCAACAGCGGTCGGCAACGCGAAGGGAAAATCCACCATCGCATCAATGAAGCGGCGTCCAGGAAATTCGTAGCGCACGAGCACCCAGGCCAGCAACGTGCCGAAGATGGCATTGGCGATGGCGGCAAAGAACGACGCGCCGAATGTGATCTTGTAAGCCGCGATGGCGCGGTCGGTCGTGGCCAGCCGCCAGAAATCGTTCCACGAAAGTCCGCAGGTGCGAACGACCAATCCCGCGAAGGGAATGAGGACAATAACACTCAGGAAAAAGAGTGTTATGCCCATGGTTAAATTAAAACCGGGCAGTGCGTTAAATTTTTTTCCGGCCATGTCGTGACGCTTTAGACCGCGCTGTGTTTTCTACGAGTCGGGAGAAAATAGGTTAAGCCGTCACGGGAATCAATTCAGTAAGCGGATCAGTTTCCACCCCGACATCCGCAAACAGCCACGATGAAAGATAGCGTTCGCAACTCGATGGCATGATGGCAACGATGGTTTTGCCTTTGTTTTCAGGACGTTTCGCAATCTGCAACGCCGCCCACGCAATCGCACCGCTGGAAATGCCAACCGGAATTCCGTCGAGGCGATTGATTTCTTTTGAAATTGGACCCGAGTCATCTTCACTCACGGCGATCACTTCGTCCACAATCGCGCGATTCAAATTGTCGGGAATAAACCCGGCGCCGATGCCCTGCAACTTGTGCGGGCCCGATTGGCCGCCGGAAATCACCGGTGACTTGGCCGGCTCAACCGCGATGGCTTTAAAACCCGGTTTGCGTTTTTTCAAAACTTCCGCCACGCCGGTAATCGTGCCGCCGGTACCCACGCCGGCGACAACGAAATCCACTTTGCCGTCCGTATCGCGCCAGATTTCTTCGGCCGTCGTTCGCCGATGAATGGCGGGGTTGGAGGGATTGGAAAATTGTTGAAGAATGACACTGTTCGGAATTTCACGATTCAACTCCTCGGCTTTCGCAATCGCGCCTTTCATTCCTTTGGCGCCTTCGGTCAAAACCAGTTTCGCGCCGAGGATTTTCAGCAGCTTGCGCCGTTCGAGGCTCATCGTCTCGGGCATGGTCAAAATCAGTTTCAATCCTTTCGCTGCCGCGACAAACGCCAGCGCAATGCCGGTGTTGCCGCTCGTCGGTTCAATCAAAATCGTTTCCTGATTGATGCGGCCGGACTGCAACGCGTCTTCAATCATCGCCGCGCCGATCCGGTCTTTGACGCTCGAAAGCGGATTGAAAAATTCAAGCTTCAACAAAACTTCCGCCGTCGCGCCGTGCTTCGCGGCGGTGCGATTCAGACGAACGAGTGGAGTGTTGCCGATGGTTTCACTGATGTTGTTAAAAATGCGGGACATGTTTCCTTTCCTGGAGTTCAAGCGTTTACAGGTTCGGCGCGTAAGCGAGAAATTTTCGATACTCGGCCAGAATTGCGACCAAAGCGGCCACCAATGCCGCTTCGCGCGCCTCAACCGACGCGGAAACAGGCGTCTCCAAAGCAATTTCAAAAGGCGCGACTGGGACTTCTTCCGCGAGCTTGCTCAATCCGCCCTCATAATGATCGTAACTGGTGTCCCGGGCGCAAAATTTGATGCCGCCATCGCAGGCTTTCAGCAGGCCGGCAGCCAACGCGAGCGCCGGTTCCAAAAGATGTTTCGCCAGCGTCTCACCGCGCGCCAACGCGTGAAACGCATCGTCGGCGCGGTTGTTGTGCAATTTGATAATTCCATTCACAGGCCGCGCCGCCAGTTCAGCCTGAAGGAGGGAGACTTCCGGTTCGGCGGAAAATTTTATCATCTCGCGATTGAGATCTTTGCCATTACTGGAAAAAGCGGTATTGGCCTCCAACCCGGTGGGGTTGCAGATTGGATAAATAAATAAACAATAACCCGCCGCCCATTCGGGCTTTGATTCCAGCAAGCGCACGAACTTGACCAGCGCCCGAACGCCTTCGGGTTCATCGCCGTGGACGCCGGCAAAAATGCCAATTGGAATCGAAGTATCTCCATCCTGAGGGCCGACGAATATGTAGCGCGGAATTTCATATTGCCGCCCGTCACGTTCAAAATTCCCGATGGGCCAGGCAATGAGACTGGACGATTTCGCCGCCAGCAGATCCAAAGGCGCGAGCAACTCGGCGATGCGGCGTTCCGGTTGCAACCCGTCGCTGACGGTGCGGGCGTCACTCAGTTGGTTTAAAATTTTTGACATGGTTGAATGAAAGTTAAATGTTCTGAGCAATCGCCATGAGGTAGCGGTATTCGACAAGAATCGTTTGCAGCGCGGCGGCAAAGGCTTCGACCTGACGATGCAAGGGCGCGCTTTGCGGAGTTTCCAGAATAATTTCAAACGGCGGGCGGCGGAGGCCGGGTAACGATTT
>JBEEGR010000038.1:0-6729 GCA_041166985.1 Verrucomicrobiota bacterium
AGGCGTTTATTGTCCTCGGCGACGGGCTTTACCTGATTTGCAACAACACGGACGCTTCGATGGAGGACATCACCAAAGATCCGAAATGGCTGAATGCGCAAGTGCCCTTTGCGGAGTTGAGCGACAAAATCGGCCTGGATCCGTTGGTGGTTTCCGGCGGCGCTAATACGAGTTTCTTCAAAAAGGCGTAAGGGAATATCGCGCGAAGGCCGCGAAGAAAAACAAAGGGAATTTGATTTTAGTTCTTCGCCGCCTTCGCGTCCTTCGCGCGACATTTTTATTTTAATCCTTTGTATAGAAACACCCCATAAGCCGCCGTCAGCACCCAGCCTATGAAGCGCGGCAATTTGCCGAACAGCATCACGAAGAAAAAATGCACGGCGGTTGCGGCAAAGAGCACGAGCATTCCCGTCTGAAAAACCGCCGGTACCGTGAACGTGTGCAGCAAAGCGAAAACTCCGACGCAAAGCGGAATGCAGATATGCCCATCGCCGACCTGCGAGGTGTAAACAATTTCGGGATTACCGCGCCAGCCGTAGTAGAGCGCGAGGATCCCGTTCGGCAATACCATCAGCCAGCCGCTGAGCCAGCCAAGATTTTTTGCGCTGACAAAACCGGTGTGGATTTTTGAAAGCCACGCCACGAGCCAATCAATGCTCACATATTGCAGATACGCGCCGGCGGCGAGCAGCACAAGATTCAGGGGTAGCATCCAGCTAAACGATTTATTCTGGCGCACGTTGGACTTGAGCACGTCGAACACGTGAAAGCATTGCCAGAACAGAAAAATTCCGACGAGCACCAGGCCATCGCCGGAATCCAGCTTGCCATCGCGCGCCAAAGCCCAGACTGCGCCGGTGAAAAATAAAACCGCCGTTAGCGTCAGCAGCAATGAGAGACGATTGATTTGATGTTCGCGATTCGGGCCGCCACTTTTTTTGGATTTGGTCTTCGCTTTCGTTTTTTTGGCGGCGGGCATCACGTTCATGCCCCAGAGAATTGCGGGAAGCCCGATAAGCAACGTCATGTTCGTGACGTTGTTGACGAGGCAATTGGTCATCACGTCCGAACCGGGACCGTTGTTTCGCGCGACGACGAACACGAAAAGTAAATTTCCGATGCCGGAGCAATACGGCATGATGAGCGTGCCGAGCACCGTGCCTTCAAGTCCGCCGGAGCTCATCGCTTCGAGCCGCCAGATCATCAGGAGCGACGAGGCGATGAACAGCACGACAAAAAGCCACGGAGCCAGCGCGCCGTGACTTTCAATCCATGTAGTCAGTGAATGCAACGCGAGGAGTTAAGCAGCTTGTTGCAGTTTCATCAAAACTTCTTGCGGAGTCAGACCCGAAATTCTGACGACTTTGTGCCGCGAAGTCTGGCCACGGACGAGTTCAACCCGGTTGCGCGAGCAACCCAATGTTTCCGCGAGCAATTTCACAAGCGCCTCGTTCGCGGCTGAATCCACTGGCGGAGCGGTGACTTTGATACGCAATTCATTGTCGAGCGGTTTACCGATTTCATCGGCGGAAGCGCGCGGTTGAAGTTTAACCGAAAGCAAAACGCCATCGGCTTGAACACGGAGATAAGCGGGCAGGGACATGCAATAAACTGCGTGAAGATTAAATCATTTCTCGCGGCGCGTCACGGCGCTTTGTAGATTTCAAACATGCTGATGCAAGTTGATGTTTCAAAAATGCTGGGCGATTCGAACACGCTGGTCGCCTCGTTTTTCTGGGGCACCATCGGCACCGGGTTTGCCATCTTTGGCTGGAAACAGAAATCCATGGTGCCATTGTTTGGCGGCATCGCGATGATTGCGGTTTCCTATTTCATCGGTTCGGCGCTGTGGATGTCGGTGGTTGAAATTGGATTGATCGTGGTGGTCTATTGGTTGCGTGGAAGGTTTTGAGCTAAGTCAAAACCAGCTTGCGTTCTTCGGCGGATAATATTTTCCAGGTGCCGGTTGGCAGTTCGCCTAATTTAAATTGCCCAATTCGCACGCGCAGCAATCGTAACGTGGGGTGCTTGATCGCCGCCGTCATGCGCCGGACTTGCCGATTTTTGCCTTCGATCAACTCCAAACCAATCCAACAATCGGGAACTGATTTGCGAAAGCGAATCGGCGGGTTGCGTGGTGGAATTTCCGGTTGTGGATTCAGCAGCCACGCATGACACGGTAAAGTCTTTCGTCCCTGAATAGAAATGCCTTTGCCTAATTTCGCGAGCGCTTCCGGCGTGGGAATTTTTTCCACCTGCGCCCAATACTCGCGCTCGTGTTCGTATTTGGGTTGCAGCAGTTTTTGATTCAAAGCCGCTTCATCGCTCAGGAGCAACAGACCCTCTGAGTCAGCATCGAGCCGTCCGATCGCATAAACCTTTTTCGGAAAATTAAATTCCGCGAGCGCGCGATTCGGCGAACCGTCGGGCGTGAATTGCGACAGGACCCCGTAAGGTTTGTGAAACGCGATGAGCATTCCCGGTTCGTCAGTTTTTCAATCGGAAAAACTGTTGTTGAGCGGAGGCTGGAAGCGTAACCGAAAGTTGACTGCCGTTGGTCGCGCGCGTTTGCGTGACCAGCAGCCAGGAATTGGTGTTGCTCAGGTTGGTTGACGACTGAAGTTGAAAACTTGCCGCCGAAAGCGGCCATAAAATATTCACGTTGGTTCCAGCCGGCGCAATGGCCAGTTGCGGGAGTTGGCTGACGCGCAGTTCGGTGATTTGCATGGTCCAGGTTTCGCCATCGGCCAGCGGAAGCATTTGGATGGTCCAGAAGCGCGAGAAATCGGTGGGATCAGGTGTCGTGGCGCTGTAATCTCCCCAGCGGCTTTCGTCGCTGAATTCGACTTGTTCGTAAATGTCATGATAAACCGACCCGCCCGCGGCGAGTAACATGCGATTGTCAAAAGTGGTGATGCCATTGACGGTTTCGCCGACGTAGGCGAACGAACTGACCAGGGTCGTAAGTCCCGAACCATTGCATCCAATGACAACGACCCCGCTGGCATTCGCCGTAATGGAAGGATAAAACAAATCAAGGCTCGCGTCGGTGATGGTTCCGGATTCGATCAGAGCGTAATTCGTGGCGTTGACGCGATACCAACGAATGGCCGCGCGCCCGTTCACTTGGATGCTGTGAGTCGCGTAGATTACCCCGCCGACGGTGTAGGCTCGCGAACTGATGCGCGCATCGTTGGCGGAGAGCGTGGTGGTGGCGTCGGGTTGCGTGACGTCAAAAGGAAAGGGTGCGTCGTAGGGTGTGACGGGAATCGGGGATGCGGCGGCGAGCGTGGCATTGGTATTGCCCGCATTCAGCACGATGGAACCAATGATTTGGGAATCACTATTGATGTCGCCGGCCGCCAAGACATTCCCGCTGCTGCTGCCGTCAACGCATGAAACGGGTTGGAGAACGTTGCCGCGTTCGGCGTAATCCAGTGTTCCAAAAAAACTGCGATGCGCAATGGTTGGGGTGATGGCCAGCAGGTCCGATTTTGGAATTGAGACCAGCACCGAGCCAAGAGGATTGCTTTCGCCAAAATACATGTCGCCCGCGATATACACTGCGGCGCCATCCACACCGAGCGTGGGAAAATCGGCGAAGTTGCCCGCATCCGGATCGGCAAGAAACGAAAACCCATGCCATGAACCGAGTGGATCGGATGTATCGGACACCGCCAGCAGAAAATAGTCCGAGTTCAACGACGGATCACCAGCGCTCGCGTCAAAATCCACCTGCGACGCAAACCACCGTTGCGAAGCCGAATCATAAATCACGCGGGGATCGCTGATGCCGTCGCTCGCGGGGAGGGTAACTCCGGCGTTGCTCCAGAATTTTATATCGCTGATCCGAAGCTTTCGCTGGCCGTTGGTCTTGCTGTAAACCGCAAATGTGCCGTTGATGAATTCCACAAAGTGCTGTGGCCCAATCGCTCCATCGCTGTCCGCAGGCGTGATGAGCGTTTGGGAATTATCGCTACCCGTGAAATTCTGCCCGATGCTCACAGTCAACGCCGCGCGCGCGGATTCTATAACGGCCCCGCATGAAGCTAACGTTAACAAAACTGAAAAAATCAGCAGCTGAGGTTTGCGTCTGGAAAAGCTCTTCACAATTGAACACATTTATAGAATCCGAATCTGCCCTGAACGTCAAGCCAACGCTTCGCTTCCAATGCCGATTTCTTCCTGAAAATCGGCCGCTGCCCACTGATTCTGTTGCCCGAAATTCAAAGACCGTTACACTGTGCGCGTGATTCGCAATATCATCTTTGACTGGTCGGGAACGCTGGTGGACGATTTGCCCGCAGTGTGGAAGGCGACCAATTACGTGCTTGCCCAGGCGCAATGCAACGAACTGACGCTCGAACAATTTCGCTCTGAATTCTGCCTGCCGTTCACCATTTTCTACGACAAACACACGCCGCATGTGCAATTGCCGCAACTCGAAGAGTGGTTTCACGGACGGTTCCGGCAGGTGCAGGATTCCGTTTGCGAACTGCCGCACGCGCGGGCGTTCCTGGAATTCTGCCGCGCGCGCAAGGTGCGGACCTTTCTGTTAAGCACGGTGCATGCGGAACATTTTGCCGTGCAGGATGGCGTCATCGGATTCGGGAAATTTCTGGACAAGCCTTACATCGGCATTGTGGACAAGCGCCGAAAGATTCACGAGATCCTGGAGGAAAATAATTTAAAGCCGGACGAAACGATCTTCATCGGCGACATGCAGCACGATATCGAAACCGCGCGTCACGGCGGAATTCATTCCTGCGCGGTGCTGACCGGTTACAACACACTGGACCAGTTGCGCGCGTCGATGCCGGATCTGATTGTCGAGCATCTGGGTGAACTGCTGGACATTTTCACGCAAAGCAATCTCGATATCCGGCCCTCGATGAAAAGATTTGAGGAGAGTCATCCGCCCATTGCCACAGTCGGCGGCCTGATTTTTAATGACGCGGGCGAAGTGCTGATGATTCAGACGCAGAAATGGTCGAACCGATGGGGCATTCCCGGCGGAAAAATTAAATGGGGTGAGGCGTCCGAGGCCGCGTTGCGCCGCGAAATAAAAGAAGAGACCGGTCTCGACGTGACCGAGGTGGAATTTGTCCTCGTGCAGGACTGCATTCACTCGAAGGAATTTTATCGCGACGCCCATTTCGTGTTGCTCAATTACCGTTGCCGCACTCCCGGCAAACCGGGCGTGATTCTGAATGACGAAGGCCAGGATTTCCGCTGGGTAACGATTGCCGACGCGTTGCAAATGCCGCTTAATCAGCCCACGCAAAAATTATTGCTCGCCGTAAGGCCCAAAAGTTGAAAGCTTGAGGTCATTGACCGATTTTCTATGTCGCGAATCAGCATTGTGGATCTGGAAGTGTTTTATTGTGTCGGCGTCACCGATGAAGAGCGGGCCAGGCCGCAGCGCCTGCTTATTACGGTGGACATGAATTTTGATTTTTCGTCCGCCGCCGTCAGCGATCGGATTGAGAAAACCATCAATTACTTTGAACTCGCGCAGCGATTGTTGAAATACGGCGAAGGCCGCAGTTGGAAGTTGCTGGAAAAACTGGCCGCGAACATCGCGGACCTGATCATGGCTGAGTTCAAACCGCAGGCCGTGATCGTCGAGGTGAAGAAATTTCCGATCCCGCAGGCGCGGTTCGTTTCCGTGAGCCTCACTCGCGTCCGGCCAACCTGAATCAGCCGGCGTAACCCGCGATGTACGTTTCCAACTGGTGGATCGTGGAATTCTGGGCCGAGATGATCCAGTTCACCAGGTCGCCAATCGAAACCATCCCCACGATCTGATGTCCGTCCAGCACCGGCAGGTGCCGCACGCGATTTTCCGTCATCAGCCGCATACATTCCTCGATGCTGTGAAACGGCGTCGCGCTCACGATGTGGCTGGAAATGATTTCACGCACCTTCAATTCCCTGGACGACTTTCCTTTCAACGCCACTTTGCGCGTGTAATCACGTTCCGAGAAAATGCCTAAAAGTTTCTGGTTCTCGGTGACGAGCAGGGCGCCAATGTTTTTATCGGCCATCAATTGAATGGCTTCAAACACCGTGGCCTCGGGCGGAATCGTCCAGACCTGGCTGCCTTTGTTATTAAGAATTTCGCTGATTGTGCCGCTGGGAATCATGAGGAACCTCTTTCTGTTTGGCGCAATGCCCGCCAAGTCGAAAACCATAACCAGCTTTCGCAGTGTGTGGCTTCGTCCAGAGCAGTTGATAGCGCCCGTGCATGACGATTTTTTAAGTGGAACTTTCAAAAGATTAACACGCGACCGCGCAAAGGGAAGGAACTTTTATTCACAAAATTTTACCGCGACCGTTTCAAAAAAACAGGCAGGGATGGCGCGCTGCGCCGTCCGCGTTCCGAAGAACGCAATGTGAGGCGTGATTGGGCCATATCACTCACGGACTCGCCCGCGATGCGCTTGTTGCAAATCACGCGCAAGCCGGATTCCGCCCGCTATTGCGCGGGCGGGAACATCCCGGGCGGGATGTCCCTACCGTCATGTTTTTGTAAAGCGATCGGTCCCCTGTTTACAGAATGGGGGTGATTGGGGTAGTGTCGCGCCATGCCCGGACAGTTGAGGAACAAATGATTTCCCAGAACCCAAAAGGACTCAGGCTCATGGGAATGTGGAAAAATCAGGACTGACCCCTTTATGAATATATTGAAAAAATCGTGCGCGGTATTGATTTTCGCGCTTCTAAATT
>JBEEGR010000039.1:0-2963 GCA_041166985.1 Verrucomicrobiota bacterium
AATGGCACAGGCCATCGAACGGAATGTTCGCGTCGGCAGTGCCAAGCAGAATTTTTTCAAGGAGCTTTGCGTGTTTGCTCATTTTGTTTCGGCTCGGGACTTTCGCTGATTAAAACTGCCTCAAGAACCTCACATCATTTTCGTAAAACAACCGAATGTCATTGATGCCGTAACGAATCATCGCGATGCGTTCGATGCCGAAGCCGAAGGCCCAGCCGGTCCAGACTTCCGGGTCGTAGCCGACATTCTCGAACACCTGCGGATGCACCATGCCGCAGCCGGCGATTTCGAGCCAGTCCTTGCCCATCTTCTTCACGAGCGCGCTCGTGAAATCAATTTCGAAACTCGGTTCCGTGTAGCTGAAGTAGTGTGGACGAAAACGAATCTTCACGTCGTTGCCCATCAATTCCTTGAACACGAATTCAACCGTGCCTTTGAGGTCGGCGGCGGTCACGCCTTTGTCCACGTAAAGTCCTTCGACCTGTTGAAACGTCGGGTTGTGCGTCGCGTCGGCGTTGTCGCGGCGATACACGCGGCCCGGCACGATGATGCGCACCGGCGGCGGTTGCTTCTGCATCACGCGGATTTGGACAGAGGAAGTATGAGTGCGGAGGAGACGGCGGTCATAGACCGCCGCTACAGGATTTTGTAGCGGCGCTGTGTCGGCGCCGTTCGTCGCCAAATAAAACGTATCCTGCATGTCACGCGCCGGATGGTCGGCGGGTGTGTTGAGCGCGTCGAAACAATGATACTCGTCTTCAATCTCCGGTCCGTCGGCTACGGCGAAACCGAGTTTGCGGAAGGCGCGGACGATGTCTTCGGTTACTTGCGTGAGCGGATGCAATTTGCCGAGCACGCGTCGGCGGCCGGGCAAGGTGAAATCGGTTGGCTCTTTCGGCAACGCGGCGGCAAGTTCGAGTTCTTCGCGCCGCGAGACGAGCGCGGCTTCGAGTTCAACTTTGGCGGCGTTGATGAGTTTGCCGGCGGCGGGTTTTTCTTCTTTGGAAAGTGTGCCGAGCTGTTTCATCAGCGCGGTGAACTTGCCATTCGCACCGAGCCAACTGCCTTTGGTTTGTTCGAGGGCGGCGAGGTCGGCTGCGGCTTTGAGTTCCGCGAGCGCGGTTTGTTTCAGAGGATCAATATCGTTTAGCAAAGACATAATGAACGGGAGGATTTTGGACGGAATTCACAGAATTCACAGAATTATTTCTCAAGGGCTGCCCCAGTAGTTCAATTTTTGCCAGTCGGTAATTGCTGCACCTCACACAGGCGCGCGCCGAAGCATTCTGTTTAACGTCATTTCATAAAATAAAAAACGGGCGACCATTGCTGGCCGCCCGTCTTAATGATTCTAAAAACTTTTACGCCTTCATCAGCGTCGCGGCAGGCTTAGCCTTCAGTGCATTCTTGGCGATGGTTACCAATTCGCCAAATGCTGCGGTGTCGGTCGCGGCGAGGTCGGCGATGATCTTGCGGTCGAGCGCAACTTTCGCGGCTTTCAAACCTTCGATGAAGCGGCTGTAGGTCAATCCGGCTTCACGCGCGGCGGCGTTGATGCGGATCTGCCAGAGATAACGGAAGGTGCGTTTTTTGACGCGGCGATCGCGATAGGCGTATTGACGGCCATGGTCAACGGCGTCGGACGCGTAGCGATACAGTTTGGAGCGCCGCATGCGAAAACCTTTCGCGGCGGTGATCATCCGTTTACGGCGTTTGCGGGAAGCTGGGGCGTTGGTTACTCGCATAAAATTAGTTGGAAAAAATCAGTGGCTGAACGGGAGATTTTGGGTGATGCGATAGACGTCGGTTTTATGGACCGTGGTCGTTCCGCGCAGATTGCGGCGGCGCTTCGGGCTTTTGGTTTGCGCCAGATGGCGTTTGCCGGCGCTTGCGCGCATGACTTTTCCGCTGGCCGTAATTTTGAACCGCTTGGCCACGGACTTCTTCGTTTTAATACCTTTGGGACGTCGCATAAATTCAATAAACTTTATTTCAAAAGAGCGCGCAATATAAGTACCGACACAGTTGGGCGCAAGTGATTAATTTCCTATTCTGGCATGGATTTGTTTAAATCTTGATGTATTGCACGAAAGGCGGAGGCTTGGGGGCATGAAATGGTTCCTTTCGCCAAAATTTTCAGGAGTGGTTCTTTGCTTTTGCGCCGCTATTCAAGCGGGCGCCGCTGCATTTACGCCATCGAATCCGCCGGCGATGAAGCCGCTCGCGAACCGGAACTCTCCCGCGCATCAGGCGGCCAAGCTTTTCAGGCGCGGCGCGAACCTCGGCAATTACCTCGAAGCGCCGCCGGGACAGAACTGGGGCGTGAGTGTTTCGGCGGATGAGTTTGCAATTATGAAGCGCGAAGGGTTCGATCACGTGCGCGTGCCGATTGGCTGGCATCATTATGCCGGCGCATCTCCAGACTTCGTTTTGTCGCCGGAAATTTTTGCCCGCGCGGATTTTGTCGTGACCAACGCATTGGCGGCCAAACTCGCGGTCATCATCAACATTCATCATTTCAACGAATTGGACAGCGACCCCGCCGGTCAAACGGAAAAATTTGTCGCGCTCTGGCGGCAAATTGCGGAGCACTATCAAAAGTTTTCCAAAACTCTGGCGTTCGAATTGGATAACGAACCGCACGACAATGCGACGACCATTGTGATGAATCCAATTTACGCGCGGGCCATCGCAGAAATCCGCAAGACGAATCCGCGCCGGACAATTTTCGTCGGCCCGGGCAAATGGAACCAGATCAGCGAACTCAAGGACCTGGTTCTGCCGCCGGATGATAACCTGATCGTGACGGTGCATTGTTACGACCCGTTTTATTTCACGCATCAGGGCGCGACCTGGGCCGGGCCGGACACAAAAGTAACGGGCATTCAATTTCCCGGTCCGCCGTCAGCGCCGCTGGTGCCGGAGGCTTCGCTCAATTTGAACAAACGGGTGCTGGATTGGAT
>JBEEGR010000040.1:0-6020 GCA_041166985.1 Verrucomicrobiota bacterium
CATAAAATTTTATTTGGGACGGCGACACGCCGTCCTTCCCACGTTAAAAAGATTCCGCCAATTCGTTCAGCCGCGCACGGACGGTGCCATCAAAAACATCGCTGCCGACTTTCACGCGCAATCCGCCGATTAATTCCGGATTCACGTTGAAAGAAATATTCAAACCCGCGCCGTAACGTTGCGTGAGATTCTGTGTAACGGAAGCCTTAATTGCATCCGAAACCGGCGCGGCGCTTTCCACGAGCGCAGTGCGGCGTTCGATGTCCAGTTTCACGAGCCGTTGCAGGTGCGACAGAATCGCATTGTAGCCACGCGGTTTTTGTTCAATCACTGCACTGACGGTTTTGCGCACGCGATTTTCATCGAGCAAACTGTTTACCTTGCAATTGTTGAACAATTGCTTGGCATCGCGACGGGCTTGTTTGCTGATTTTCATTTTTTCTGTAGCGGCGGGTCTGTGACCGCCGCAAAATTCAGCAACGCTCACAGAGCGCCGCTACAAATTTTAATTAGTTGTCAGTTGCTTCGCTGTGTCTTCCGCAAGGCGTCCCTGTTGTTCCGGCGTCAGAATATTACCGGTAACCTTCGCACTGGTCGCAACGACCAGACGTCCAACTTCACGGCGCAGTTCGGTTTTCATGCGGACCAATTCCGCTTCACTCGCCTGGCGCGATTTGCTGACGATGTCATTCGCGGTGGCGATGGCTTTTTGCGTTTCCTGTTCCAGAACTTTCGCGGCGGAGACACGCGCTTCTTCAATCAGCTTGTTGCCTTGAACGCTGGCTTGATTGAGAATTTCCTGCGCCTTTGACTGGGCTTGCGCGAGTTCCTGTTTGATTTTATCCGCGTTGGCAAGACCTTCGGCAATACGCTGACGGCGTTCTTCCAGGACTTTCAAGATCGGTTTGTAAGCGAAACGTTGAAGGAGGAAAGCAACAATGATGAAGCTGATGCATTGCGCGATGAAGTTTGCGCGGGTCCAACCAAACGTGTGTGCGGTATCCTGCGCGGCCTGCGAGAGGTCGGTGCCGATGTTCGCGAGTAAAATCAAGTGACTCATAAAAATTCTCCGAAAGAAAGAAGCGCGGAGATTTTCGCCTCCGCGCTTTTAATTATTGGCCTTTCGCCAGATAAATGGCGAAGAACACAATACCTTCAGCGAAGGCGGTGCTCAGAATGGCCTGGACGAGAATCTTCGTCGCCGCGCCGGGATTGCGTCCCACCGCTTCGGAAGCTTTCGCGCCAATCAATCCTACGCCGATCGCCGCGCCGAGCGCTGCCAGACCGATGTGGATATTGCCGTTCATGAACTGTCTTACCGCCGTCTCGCCTGCTTGTGCTAACATGGGCGTCATAGTTTATTCTTTCTTTGCTTTTCTCATCAGCTCCCGCGATTGAACACGGTCAAACCGATGAAATTTTTAAATCAATGTTCGTGTTTCGGATGGTGGCCTTCGTCATGCGTGCAGATCAACAGCGTGAACACCGCTGTCAGCAGCATGAACACCAGCGCCTGCACCAGGCCGACCAATACTTCGAGAAAATAAAACGGAATCGGAATCAGCCAGTTCAGCGAGGGCACGACGTGTTGCATCGCTTCCAGCATGTTTTCACCAGCATAGGTATTTCCGAACAAACGGAAACTCAGCGAGACGGGGCGGAACAGAATTGAAACCACTTCCAGAATACCCACGATAAAGAATACAAAAATCATCATCAGCTTCATAAAACCCTGGGTTTCCCCTTTCGGCCCGAAGATGTGGAGCAGAAATCCGCCAATGCCATTGGCTTGGATCGCCCAGACAATCCAGCAGGCAAAAAAGATCATGGCCATGGCGAAAGTCATGTTCAAATCCGCATTCGCGCCACGGAAGAATGGCTCGGTTAAATGGAAGTTGCCAGCCGCATCCTTCACACCCCAACCCAATGTGCCGACGCCCGGAATCAGACTGAACCAGTTACAGAAAAGAATAAAAATAAAAATGGTCGCAAAAAACCAAAACGTTTTTTTTACGAGGTCAGGCCCGATGATGCCTTCCAGAAACGAGTGGAGACTTTCCACGAGCCATTCCCAGAAATTCTGCGCGCCATCCGGAACATCTTTGATTCGGCGGGTCGCGTATTGCGCAAAAGCAATCAGCGCCAATGCCACTATCCAGGTCACCAGCATTGAATTCGTGACCGGCAACGGCCCGATATGAAAAATGGCAACCGGATGTAAGGGCAAACCTTCTTCCTCGTGCGCTGCTGTGTCCATCGGAGCCGCCCCGACTGTATTTTGAGCAGTGGAATCCACTTCAACCGCCGCCATCATGGGCTGGCCAATTGAAAACCCACCAAGCATCGCGCAGACAAAAATAATTTTTAATAATCGCATCGAACGTCAAAACGCTGTTCCGGGGGACACGAATCCCGTCAAATTCATTACCGACTGGAGCCGGAAGCCGGGAGAAAGTGCATTATCGTGAAAAGTTTCACAAGGGGTTTTTTGAAAAAAATCATTTGGCCAGATGGCGGAAATTCGGGTTTCGCAGCGTCAACGATGCCATGGCTGCTTTGATTGCTCGCCACATACAGCGCAGTCTGCCACAGACCTTGCAGTCGTTTTCTCGTGCAACGTCCGGGGGACTTTGTTATTTGAAGACACTTCATGAAAACAAGAACCGGTCTTCGGCAAATTATTTATGTTCTCGCGCTAACGCTCATCGCCTTCTTTGCTCAAGCTGACGCGCCGTCCGTTTCAGCGGAGAAAACTAAAATCTGTTTTCAATGTAACGGCGCTGGTAAATCAAAATGCTTAACCTGCAAAAATGGCCAAGCGGATTGTCCGGGTGACTGCCTGAAGCTTTCCAAAGGTTCCTGGATTCACATGACCGTTGCCGGACATCCGCCTACGGATTTGTGGCAGAAGTTCACGACCGACGATGGCCGATGGCAGGCTTACAACCAGAATCATGTCGGTCATGTTCTTCAAACGATAAATGGCCTTCCCAAAGATGTTGGCCCCTGCCCCATTTGTCACGGGACGACTAAGATAAAATGCCCCGTCTGCAAAGGAACCGGCGAAGTCGTTTGCAGCTTATGTGCCGGCAAAAAAGTTGTCCCTGAATCCTGGACGGCCTTTGATAATCCCAAAATGAAAAACCGTCCCAGTCGTTTCAAAATGAAAGACGGCACGACGATTATTGGGCGTAGAACCATACTCATGGGTGACCATGCAACCATTCGCACCGAGAAAGGTGACGTCGAAATTAAAACCACCGACATCATCGCGGAAGAAAAGCCAACTGCGAAATAAGCGGCCTACTTTCCGCAGCAGTTCTTGAATTTCTTCCCGCTGCCACAGGGGCACGGATCGTTGCGGCCTACCTTAGGACCGGAGCGCACGGGCTTGGCTTTCTCAACCGCGTCGGCGGCTTCGCTGACAATATCGCTGCCTTGCGACCGCTTTGATTGCGGCGAATCCGAACCGGTCGCGCTGCCACCAAAGGCGCTCGTGGATTGGTGCAGGGTTTTCTGTGGCACGTTCTTCAGGAAATTTTCAAACGCCATCAAACTCGACGCGCTGCGGAAGATGTTGTGGCAAATCTCTGATTTGATGTTGACCATCAGTTCGTCGAAAATTTTGTAGGCTTCGGCTTTGTATTCGATCAATGGATCGCGCTGGCCGTGCGCGCGCAGGCCAATGCTATGGCGCAGGCTGTCCATTTCATACAAGTGTTCCTGCCAAAGCCGGTCAATCGCGCTCAGAATTGTGTAACGCTCGACCTCCTTGAGCGCTTCCGGATTTTCATAGCTGATCTTCAACTCGTAAGCCTTGCGAACACCCTCGGAAATAAAATTCACCACCGCGAATTGCGCCGGGCTTAAGCCGTCAAACAAAGAACCCGGAACCGGCGTTTCATTTCCTGAATGCGCCGCCTTTACAATTTCCTCTTCGGGTATGCCGAGCGGAAAATTCAAATTCACCCAATCCGACAACGCGCGCACATTCCATTCGCTGGCTTCCAGATCGCCTTTGGTATTTTCTTCAACCTTGGTAACCACCACTTCTTCCATGATGTCCATCAACCGGTCGCGCACATCGTCGCCATGAAGAATTTCATTGCGGAAGCCATAAATGACTTCGCGCTGTTTATTCATCACATCGTCGTATTCCAACGTGCGTTTGCGGATCTGGAAGTTGTGACCTTCGACCCGTTTCTGCGCCTGTTGAATCGAACGATTCAACAGCGGATGCTCAAGCTCCTGCCCTTCTTCCAAGCCCATTTTCTCCATGTATTTCACGATGCGATCCGAGCCGAACAAGCGCATCAAATCGTCTTCCAACGAAATGAAAAAGTGCGACGAACCCGGATCACCCTGGCGCGCGCAACGACCGCGCAACTGCCGGTCAATACGCCGCGACTCATGCCGCTCGGTCGCGAGCACGTGCAAACCGCCCAGGTCGGCCACGCCGGGACCAAGTTTAATATCCGTGCCGCGACCCGCCATGTTCGTGGCAATCGTCACCGCGCCGCGCTGGCCGGCGCGGGAAATAATTTCCGCTTCCTGCTGGTGAAATTTCGCGTTGAGAACGGAATGAATGATTCCTTCTTTTTTCAACATGCGTGAAAGCATTTCGCTGACTTCGACCGAGATTGTGCCCACGAGAATCGGACGGCCTTTGGTGTGGATGTCTCTTATTTCCTTCAACGCCGCGCTGTATTTCTCGCGCTTGGTTTTATAAACCGAGTCGTTGCCATCTTTGCGGGCAATCGGACGATTCGTCGGAATAACCAGCACGCCGAGTTTGTAGATGTCGAAAAATTCCTGCGCTTCAGTTTCCGCCGTGCCGGTCATGCCGGCCAGCTTGGTGTAGAGACGAAAATAATTCTGAATCGTGATCGTCGCGAGTGTTTGGGTTTCCCGCTCGATCTCCACACCCTCCTTCGCTTCCACGGCCTGATGCAAACCATCGCTCCAGCGGCGGCCCGTCATTAGACGTCCCGTGTTTTCGTCCACGATGATGACTTTGTTTTCCTGCACGACGTATTGCACGTCCTTCTGATAAAGCGTGTAGGCTTTGAGCAGTTGCGAAATCGCGTGGATGCGCTGCGCCTTGGATTCAAACTCGGCCTGGACTTTCGTCTTTGCTTCCATCCGCTTGCGCGCGTCGGTTTCCGGCCCGGCGTCAATTTCATGCAACGCCGTCGTCAATTCCGGCAGCATGAAAGCATCCGGATCGTTCGGGCTGAGAAAATTACGGCCCTTCTCCGTCAAATCCGCTTCGTTGCTCTTCTCGTCAATCGCGAACAACAACTGTTCCTTCTCCGCATAAAGCTCAGTCTTCTTCTGGTCAGCGTGCAGCGACAACTCCGCCTGATTCATCAGCCGAAGATTCTCAGGATTTTCCAAAACCTTCATCAGCCCTTCGGATTTGGGCGTGCCGGTTTTCACACGGAACAGCAACAGGCCGGCTTCCTTTTCAACCGCATCGGCGTTTTGAACATTGGAGCCATCGGTCGGATGCAATTTTTTTATGAGCGCTTCCGCTTCGGACAAATAGCGATTGCACAAACGTTCCTGCGCGTGAAACAGACCTTCGACCTGTCCCTTGAAATTTCCGTATTGCTCATCGTAAGTAATGACTGCTGGCCCGCTGATGATCAACGGCGTGCGCGCTTCATCGATCAGGATTGAGTCCACTTCGTCAACGATGGCGAAATAATGGCCGCGTTGAACCTGGTCTTCGGCGCGTGTGGCCATGCCGTTGTCGCGCAGATAATCAAAACCGAACTCAGCATTCGTGCCGTAAGTGATGTCGCACGCGTATTGCTCGCGCCGCACGCGCGGCGGCTGGTCGTGCATGATGCAACCGACCGTCAGCCCGAGAAATTTGTAAACCGCGCCCATCCACTCCGAATCGCGCGCGGCGAGATAATCATTCACCGTCACGACATGCACGCCCCGGCCCGTGAGCGCGTTGAGATAAACCGGCAATGTGCCGACGAGAGTTTTGCCTTCGCCCGTCGCCATTT
>JBEEGR010000041.1:0-2829 GCA_041166985.1 Verrucomicrobiota bacterium
GCAAATGACCATCACGAGCGCGGCAGGCGTCGAGTTCGCCCGCGACCTCGGCTGCAATCTCGTTGTCCTCGCTCGCGAATGCTCGATCAAGGAAATTGAAAAAATGACCGGAGCTTCGAACGCCGGGAATCGAGAGCCAGCGCCTTCAATGCCATTGGAAGTTTTTGTTCATGGCGCACTTTGCGTTGCCTATTCCGGCCAATGTCTCACCAGCGAGGCACTCGGTGGACGTTCCGCCAATCGCGGCGAATGCGCCCAGGCCTGCCGGATGCCGTATGAACTTTTTTCTGATGGCAAACAGGTTTCGCTCGGCGATAAAAAATATCTACTGAGTCCGCAGGATCTTGCCGGGATGGAAGTTTTGCCGGAGCTGATTCGTTCCGGCGTGGCTTCGCTGAAAATTGAAGGCCGGCTTAAGTCGCCTGAATATGTTGCCAACATTACTCGCGTTTACCGGCAGGCGCTGGAAGATTTACGATTTGCGAATGACGATTTGCACGTCAAGGATTCCGCCAGTCATAAATCTGAAATCTTAAATCCCAAATACGAAATGGAGATGGCCTTCTCACGCGGTCTTCACACGGGTTGGTTCGGCGGTATCAACAATCAACAACTCGTCCATGCGCGCTTCGGCAAAAAACGCGGTGTGTATCTCGGCGAAGTTACCCGTGTTTTGCACGAAGGCGTGGTCGTGGAACTTGAGTCTCCGCTGAAGCTTGGTGACGGAGTCGTTTTCGATGCCGGCAAACCGGAGGACAAAGAGGAAGGCGGGCGCATTTACGAAATTGTCCACCAAAAACCAGATGCAAAATCACAAAATCACGGAACACGGAACACGGAACACGTCGAACTCCGCTTCGGCTACGGCAATATTGATTTCTCCCGCGTCCACGTTGGCGACAAGCTCTGGAAAACCAGCGATCCGGAACTGGACCGCCGTTTGCGCCAGAGCTTCGAGGGTGATGCGCCAAAATTTCAGCGCCCCATCAGCATCGAAGTCCATGGTCTGGTCGGCAAACCGCTCACGCTGATTGCGCGAGATGAATTCGGTCATGTGGTTCAACTCGCTTCGACCATCCCGCTCGCGAAAGCCGAAAAACAACCGTTTACAAGCGAACGTTTGCGCGAGCAACTGGGCCGATTGGGCGGTACTCCGTTCAAGCTGGGTGAATTGAAAAATTTTCTCACCGGCGAAGTCCTGTTGCCGGTCAGCGAACTCAATCGTTTGCGGCGTGAAGCTGTGACTGAATTGGAAAAGCTGCGCGCGCAACCGAAGCGATGGACTTTGTCAGGTGGCACAGGCGTCGCGCCTGTCGTTTTGGGCGTCGCGCCCAAAACCGGGTTGCGTGATGCGGATGCTGTTGCTTCATTAAATCGAAGACGCTCCACGCCTCACGACGAAATTCGGCGGAACGCCGAATTTAACACGCGAGACGCGTGTGCCACCCAATTAATCATCCTCGTCCGCAATCTCGCGCAACTCGAAGCCGCCCTCAAATGCGGTGCCACTACGGTTTATTGCGATTTCGAAAATCCAAAAAAATACCGTGATGCCGTCACACTCTTCCACACCGCCCGCAGTTGCTCCGTCTCAACCCTCAACTCTCAACCGAGCATCTGGGTCGCTCCGCCGCGCATTTTCAAAACCGGCGAGGAATGGACGCTCGAACAAGTCCGCTCATGCAATGCGGACGGCTATCTTGTCCGCAATTACGACCATCTGAAGTTTTTTGCAAACGACCGACGCGTGGGAGATTTCTCGCTGAACATCGCGAACCAGCTCTCAGCCGATTATTTCAAAAACAAGTTCAGCCTTGAGCGCGTCACGGCTTCTTACGATTTAAACTTTCAGCAACTCGAAGCGTTGTTGCAGGCCGCGCCGCCGGAATGGTTCGAGGTCACGATTCATCAACACATCCCGATGTTTCACATGGAGCATTGCGTGTTCTGCGCGTTTCTTTCGAGCGGCACCGATTACACGAACTGTGGACGTCCGTGCGACAAGCACGATGTAAAACTTCGCGACCGCGTCGGCATGGGACATCCGTTGAAGGCGGACGTCGGTTGTCGCAACACAGTTTTTCATGCCCAGGCGCAAACCGGGGCGGAATACATGGCGCGCATGATGGAACTGGGCGTGAAAAATTTCCGCATTGAATTCCTCAACGAAACACCGGAGCAGGTGACACAAACGATTTCAAAATATCGCCAGCTTGTGCGCGGCGAAATCAACGGCACGCAACTCTGGCGCGAATTGAAATTGATGAATCAGCTTGGCGTCACGCGTGGCCAGATGGCTGGCGCGCGTTCCTGACTACGGCGCGCGTCCTCGATAGAATTGCTGTGGCGCTGGCGGCAACGGCGTCGTGAATTGGACGGTGCCGGTCGCGTTGGAAACGGAACCCACGATGCCCCAGTTAAACAGATTGCTGGAACTTTCGATAAAGTAGATTTCTCCCGGTTCTCCAAAAATGTTGAACGTAACAAAATTGTTGGTAATCGCCGGCGAGAACAACGCGAGCTTGTGCACGACTGCCAGCCCGAACGGTTGGTTTAGATTTCCACCGGACGTGAACACGCTTTCCACGCCGTTGCTGCTGACTTGAACCAGATTCGCACCCTGGTTATTGGCGGTGATGATTCTTCCGCCAGACATCAGGCCGACGCCGGTCGGCACATGCAACAATGTGTTTGTCGCAATAACCGTTTGTATTCCGCCGATCGGATCCACACGAATGACGGAATCGTAGGGTCCACCGGCGAATGTCGCGACGTCGGACAATACAATTCCACCGTGATTATCCAGCACGATGCCGAGCGGCGCGATTA
>JBEEGR010000042.1:0-9595 GCA_041166985.1 Verrucomicrobiota bacterium
CTCGGCGGAACGGTAGGGTAATTCCCCACTTCTTGCTGGGTAGAACTAATTAAATACTTGGCGGCGTCAAATTTTAACCTAGTTTCCAATTTATGAGCGAAGCACTTGAATGCGCCGTGGTGATTCCCTGTTTGAATGAGGAAGCCACCATCGGTTTGCTGGTCACCGCCATTCGCCGTCACATTCCGAATGTGTTTGTCGTGGACGATGGTTCAACGGATCGCACCGCGCGTTTCGCGACCCGGTCGGGCGCGAAAGTTTTGCGGCACGCGCGTCCCTTCGGCAAAGGCGCCGCGCTGCAAACCGGCTGGCGCGAAGCCGCTCGCGAAGGTTTTCGCTGGGTGCTGTGCATGGATGGCGATGGCCAGCATTCACCGCAGGATATTCCCATGTTTCTCAATCGCCTGGCACGCACGGGTGCGCCGCTCATCGTTGGCAATCGCATGCACAATACCGGGCAAATGCCTCCGCTGCGCCGGTTTGTTAATCATTGGATGAGCGGAAGAATTTCCCGAATCGCCGGTCATCCGCTGCCTGATTCCCAATGCGGTTTTCGACTGATGAATCTCGACATCTGGGCCACGCTGCCGATTGGCGCGACACATTTTGAAATAGAATCGGACGTGTTGCTGGCGTTTGCCGCGAGCGGATGTCGCATTGATTTCGTGCCGATCCAGGTCATTTACAAAAACGAGCAAAGCAAGATTCACCCGATTCGCGATACGATCCGCTGGATTCATTGGTGGCGGAATGCCACCCGCGCCGTTGCGAAATTCAGGGCGGAGAAAAATGCCATTGCTCAGGAAATCAAAGCGCCGGAATTGCTGAAAAGCGTTTAACCCGAATTCCGAAGTGGAATTTCGCCGAGGTGGCAGGCACTGCGCAGTGCGCCGTCCTTACCTGTTTCAGTGTTCGGGTTTAGAGAGACTTCCCCGATTATTTTTTCGCCTCCACAATCACGCGGCTGCCGTAATACAACCAGACACGCGACCCGGTGATGCCGGCTTTTTCAACGAGCCGTTGCAAGTCCGCCACACGAAAGCCGCGCGGGAGGGATAGCAAACCGTCTTCGCGAAAATCTTTTGTAAATCTTCCGCCATGCAGAATCAGCCAGATCAATCCGTAGAGAAAAACATTCCGATGCAGATCGGTGATATAAATCGCCCGCCGCGACACTCGCCACGCCTCGCGGAAATGCTGGATCAATTCCTCCTCGGTCGTCAGGTGATGCGTCATTTGCGAGCCGATGACGACGTCAAAATTGTTGTCAGGGAAGGGCAGGGCGAGCGCGGAACCGACCACGCTCGTTCCACTTTGGCTGAGCGCGAGGGCACGAGGATTAATATCGAGATTCGTAAAACGCCAATCCCAGCCATATTTTTTTGCGGCCCAGCGCGTTAAAAGCGTCCCCAGCGAACCATCGCCGCCGCCCAGATCGAGAATGGAAAGCGCCTGGCAATTCTCGCGTCCAAGAAATTTCGGCATCAACCGCTGATACGGATCCGCGAACGCAAAGATGCGATTAATCCTCGCCAGTTCCGCATAGCCCTGGACAATTTCCGCATTTGAACGTCCCGGCGAATCAAAATATTCTGCTTGCGTGGCGCGTCGGCTCAAAAACATGCTCTCCCTTTACGGAAACTATGACCACCATACAAGTCAAAGTCGAATCGCCCGCTGCCAGCAGCCGCGCCAAAATCATTCGCGGAATTCTCACCGTCGCCCTGGTTGCATTCTTTTTAGGATACGCCGTGCGCCATCTTTCCGCGCTCTTGGACAAAAGTCCTGAACCCGCCGGATTCGTTCGCGGCCTGTTACAAGGCGCGCTCATGCCGTGCGCGATGCCGCTGTTGGCGTTTGGCCGCGACGTCACCATCTACGCCGCCAACAACGCGGGCGTGCCTTACAAACTCGGCTACACCTGCGGCGTGAATGCCTGCGGCGCAATTTTCTTCGGCTTGTTTTTCCTGCGACTCCATCGCTGGCGAAAACGGATGAATGGAAAAACGTGATGTGTCAGGTGCGAAGGTCAGGTGTCAGGCAAACGACCTGATACCTCGCACTTGATACCTCGCACTCTATTAACTATCTTGCGCCCGCTTATGGAAAAAGTTGTCATCATCGGGACCGGTTGCGCGGGATTGACCGCCGCGCTTTACACCGCACGCGCCAATCTCAAACCGCTCGTGCTCACCGGCCGCCAGCCTGGCGGATTGCTCACCACCACCAGCATCGTTGAAAATTTCCCCGGCTTTCCCGAAGGCATTGACGGCTACGAACTCATGACGCGCCTGCAAAAACAAGCCGAACGTTTCGGCGCGCGCGTCAAATTCGCCACAGTTGATAGCGTTGATGTCGCGAAAGAACCTTTCCTGCTCACTGTGGACGGCGAAACCGTGCAGACCGAAACGCTCATCATCGCGACCGGCGCGAGCCATCGTCATCTCGGACTGGAAAGCGAACACAAGCTGGAGAACAAAGGCGTGACCTATTGCGCCACGTGCGACGGCGCGTTGCCAATCTTCCGCAATCAACCGCTCGTGGTTGTCGGCGGCGGCGATTCCGCGTGCGAAGAAGCGTTGTATCTCACGCGCTTCGGTTCAATTGTTTATCTCGTGCATCGCCGCGATTCGTTGCGCGCGTCACGCATCATGGCCGAACGCACACTCGCGCATCCGAAAATCAAACCGATCTGGGATTCCGCCATCACCGAAGTGCTCGACGTGAAGCAGGACAAAGTCACCGGCGTGCGCGTGAAAAATCTGAAGACCGAAACCGAAATCGTCGTGGACTGCGCCGGCGTGTTCGTCGCGATTGGCCACCTTCCCAACACGCAAATTTTCAAAGGCACGATCAACATGGACGACGCCGGTTACATCATCCCGATCAAAGGCGCGGCGACGAATGTTCCCGGAGTCTTTGTCGCCGGCGATTGCGCCGACCGCGTTTATCGCCAGGCCGTCACAGCGGCGGGAATGGGTTGCGCGGCGGCGATTGAAGCGGAACGGTTTTTGGAAGCGATGAATGAGTGAGCGGTTCAAAGGGCTTGTTTTCATTCAATTTTTCAACGATAGTCCGCTCATGGAAATCGTATTCGGCGTGACACAGGAAGGTGACGGCGGTTATGCCGCCGAATGTCTTTCACACGATATCTTCACGCAGGGCGACACTTGGGAAGCATTGCGCGCCAATGTTCGTGAAGCGGTTTCTGCCTTCTTCTTCGACCAACCCAAGCTGAACGCGATTCGTCTGCATCTCGTGCGTGATGAACTTCTCGCCGACGCATGAAGTTGCCGCGTGATCTGAGCCTGCGCGTCGTCAAACAAATCCCATCTTTGTTCGGCTCGGTTTTTTAATTTGGGCGAAAGAAGCGCAGAAAGTGTGAAAAACTCTCATTTCTCCATCACACACGAAGATTTTCAAAACTACTCGTGGCAGGAAGTTATTGAAGAAGCTTCGTCGAAACAGTGCCATTATTATTACGAGCTGTTTTTTAGCAAAGCCGCTGAACTGGAAAAGGCGGGCGATGAGCGAGGGTCTCGCGTATTTCGTTTTTTGGGAGCAATTACATCGCTTCATCCGACTTATGAAAACGAAGATGAGCCTTATGGCCCTTTGTGGAGAGAGCAAACTCGACGTAGCACCATTGCGGCTGACTTTGTTAAAGAAGATTTCGATGTCCTCCAAAAATTGATGCCTGAAACACGCGATGCGGAATTAAAAGCCCGATTTGCCGATTTGCTTTGGATTGCAAAACAAACCAAGCGTGATCACCAGGCTGCGAAGGAGGCTGTTTATGCTTTCATTTTTCATTGATTCCGCAAAGCAAATCGAAAGCGCAGAGCATTGGCCTCTATGCTTTCCCGCAATTCAACGAGCCGTCCAAATCGCCAACTCATTGGGCAGAAATAATGCGCCGTTTATTGATGCCATAAAGTATGTGGAAACTCTACTCGATAAATATGGAACTACTGATGCGGGTCTGTTTTGTTTCAAACTTCAAGAATTGCTTTTGAATTATGGAATGGGTGACTCATCAAAATATATTCCGTTGACCGAAAATCTTGCTCTTCGCGTCGAAGCGAATAACGCGCCTTTCTTTGCCCGAAGTTACTGGGAAACGAAATTGCGTTGGCATCTGAAAGCAAAGGACGAGGTTGGAGCAAAACAAGCCCGGATTCGGTCAGCAGAGACATATATTGCCGAAGCCGAACAAGCTTTGAAGAGGCCAACACCTAGTTATTCGGCAGCCGCAAGTTTTCTGGCGCGCGCGGTGGAAGCTCTTCGCCGAGCGGGTGGAGACGAAAAAACCATTCAAGAACTTCATCAACGATTGCTCACTTATCAGAAACGGTCTCTGTCAGAAATGAGTTCGATTCCATTCAACGCTGATATTTCCCAACTTGTAAAAACCGCAGTTGATGGTGTTAAGGGCAAATCTCTTCGTGAAGCTGTATTCTGGTTAGCCAGTGCAAACCCTCCAACTAATGTGACTGCGCTCAAAAAGCAGATTGAAGAGAACGCCAAAAATTATCCAGAGTCGCATATTTTTTCCGCCGTATTTTTAGACGATGAAGGTCGCGTCATCGCTCACAAGCCTGGGATGTTCACCACGGATAAGGAGCAACTCGAATTAGCTATTGAAGCTGAAATGTTCAACAATTCTCGAACAATCTATTGGCCGTTAAAAGTGCAAGGGTTTATTGAACCTGCGCGCGCACAGATTGAGGCAGAACATCGTCCCCAAGTAAGAGACTTGGCGTTTCTCGTTGTTGACAACCCTTTCGTGCCGCCCGGAAGAGAGGGTATTTTTGCGAGAGGACTTCAAGCTGGGTTTGCAGGCAACTGGCTTGTTGCCGCACATCTTCTAATTCCACAAGTTGAAAATTCAATTCGTTATGTTCTCGGGCAGCGAGGCATCATTGTGTCAAAGCTGGATTCCAAATTGATTCAGGAAGTTCGATTACTCGACACTTTGTTAGCAATGCCAGAAACTTTGGAGATATTCGGAGAAAATACTGTATTCGACTTGCGAGGAACACTTGTGGAAAAGTTTGGATGTAATTTGCGGAATCGACTCGCACATGGTTTGATGCACGAAGGTGGATTTTATTCTGCTGATGTTATTTATGTGTGGTCACTCATCCTTCAACTTTGTTGCATTACTTTAATACTACAGGAACAACAAGAAATTCCCAAGCCACCAGCGGAGCATGTCTGACGACTCGTTCAAAGAATTTGTACCCGACCAGTTGAGCGCGTTGCCGTAGCTCAGATAGGATTCACAGGTTAGTCCTTTGCCCGTCACTCAACCAACTTATATCCCACTCCATGCACCGTCAGCAGCCGCTTCGGCTCACCGCCATTATCGCCAATTTTTTTCCGCAACTGCACGATGACCTGGTCGAGCGTCCGCGTGGTGCCGTAGTAGTTGTACCCCCAGACTTCGTTGAGCAAACGGTCGCGTGACAGCACTTCGCCGGGGTGCGCGTGGAAAAACTGGAGCAGCTTCAGTTCTTTGGCGGTGAGTTCCTCAACGGTTTTGCCGCGCTTCACCTGAAATGTTTTCGGATCAATCGTCGCCTCGCCGATTTTGAACGGAGATTCATCCGCTGGTTGATTGGAAGTGGAACTTCCGCCACTGCCACCGCCGCGCCGCAACAGGGCGTGAATGCGCGCCAGCAATTCGCGCACGCCGAACGGTTTCGTGACGTAATCATCCGCGCCGAGGTCGAGGCCGACGACTTTATCAATCTCCTGTCCCTTGGCTGTGAGCATGAGGATGGGTGTGGAAATTTTCTTCGCGCGCAGTTGTTTGCAGATGTCGTAGCCGCTCAAGCCCGGCAACATTACGTCGAGCACGATAAGTGTCGGCTTGTGTTTTGTCACCGCATCCAGCGCGTGATCGCCGCGATTGCACGAGGCGACCTCGAACCCTTCACTCTTCAATACTTCTTCGAGACCCAGCAAAATGTGCGGGTCATCTTCGACGATTAAAATTTTAGTTTTCATGACTGACAAATTTCTTTGACGCGAATTTCGCGAATTGCCGCCAATTATTCAGACGGACTCAGGTTCATTCGCGATAATTCGCGTAATTCGCGTCTCAACTTCTTGTGAACGGCAGCCGCAAACAGAAACAACTTCCGCCGCCGGCTCTGAATTCGTAAGCGACATCGCCACCGTGGGCGCGGGCGATCTGGCGGGCGAGCGTCAGGCCAAGGCCGGAACCCTGGATGCCGCTGCTCAACGAGTCGTGTGCGCGATAAAACTTTTCAAAAATCTTTTCCTCGCTGCCGCGCGGCACGCCGAGTCCACGGTCGAGCACTTTGACTTCCGCGCAGGGCAGGGGACCGTCGCGTTGACTGACCTGAATTTCGATTTCCTTGCGGCTGTCAGAATATTTCTCCGCGTTGGAAAGCAGATTCACGATAACTTGCGCAATGGCGTCGGTATCAGCGCGAACGGGCAGGGGGCTCGAGGGCAAAGTGCATTCGAGCTTGAAGCCGTTATTTTCCAAATGCGGGCGATAAGACTCAGCCGTTTCACGCACGAGAGCGACGAGGTCGCAATCGCGGAAGTTGTATTTCTTCTCCCCGCCTTCCATGCGCGAGAAATCAAGCACGTTGTTGATGAGCCGCGTCAGCCGCGCGGTTTCGGCGGTGATGATGTTGAGATAGGAACGTTGCTTCACTGGGTCATTCACGCGTTGTTCGGCGAGCAATTCGGAAAACATGCGGATGGAAGTCAACGGCGTTTTGAGTTCGTGCGAGACGTTGCTGACGAAATCAGTTTTCTGTCGCGCCAAAGTGAGTTGCCGATTCAAATCACTTACGATGAGCCAGCTTCCGATGCCGATGGCGAGCACGAGCACGGCGATGAGCAGGCCGAGTGTGAGCTTGAGCGTTCGAGCAGATTGCGTGAGTTGGTCGGGATTCAACAGGTAGGCCGCGACTTCCCAGTGCGGCAGTTCCTCGCCGATTTCCGTAGCGACAAAGGGATGTTTCCAATTCGCCTTAAAGTTCTTTTGTGAGAGCGCTACAGGTTTGGCGTTGTCGTCGAGGACCGCGACACAAATCTCTTCGCGCAACGCTGGCTCGAGTTGTTGCGTCACTTCGTCCAGCTCGCCGCTTAATTTTGGCAAAGCGAGTTGCGCGCCGAAAATGTAGCGGGAATCCTGCGGGGACCGATGCCAGAAAAGAATTTTCAATTTGTTATCCACAAACCGCGCGATGGTGCCTTCGCTGGCTTCGCCAACCAGATCGCGGAATTCCGCTTCAGCGGGAGTGATTTTGGAAACCTGCTGTTGGACTTGCGCTCGCGTTTCGCGAACATCTTTCAAGGACAACTCGTCAGATTTCTGCTGCGGTGCCACGCTGCGATATTGGGGAGCCTTTGCTTTGGAAATCTTTTGGCCTGAAGTGTAAAGATTCTGTGATTTCATAGCAGGTGCCTCCTGTTTGCGCGACGCGATGCTTGGATCGGCGGCAAACGACGTCTCGCTCATCGGTGCCGGAGCATCCATCCCGTTTTTGCTCTTTGAATAAACCTCTGCACTATCGCGATTAGCGATCCACGCGCTGTTTTCCGCGCGAAACGTTTGTCCTTCCAGATTCACGGTGGCGGCGGCAGGGGCAACAATATCGCCGCTCGCCGTTACAGCAAAACCGACTTCGGCCAACGGCCAGTTCGCGCGCAATTTTTCATCGAAAGAACGGGCGACTTCACTGGCGGAGTTGTTTGCGAGCATCTGTTCGACCCGCAGCCCGAATTCACGCTGACGGTCGGCCACTAAACTTTTAGCCTGGCCGGCGAGCGTGTCGGTGACCGCCTGGTAGAGCAGGGATTGCTGGCGCTGAAGCACGAATTCCTGGTCGCGCAACGAACGCACCGCGAGCCACGCGAGAACGAGACTCGGCACGAACACCGCGAGCGCGAAGACCAGTGCTACTTTTTTCATTGGTTCAATCGGATAAACCGCCGATCAAAATGAGCGCGAGGCAGAAGATGAGTTTGGGTTCATGGTTTCATCGAATTTCATCTCAGCAGATTTGTTTGCTTTATCACGTTCGCTGCGTCTTTCTTCAGCACCTTGATGATTCGGCTCTCTGAATAAGGTTGATAGTCATTAAATCTTCCAAACGTCGGAGGCAATGGAATGATGATGTCATCGGATTCCGCGTGAAGCCAGACCGCCATGAAACTAACAGAGTCGATAACCAAGTAGCGGACTTCATAATTCTGTTTTTTTATTTGCGGTAACTTTTCCGCGGCGCGCAACGCCACCAGTATGGCATCGGGGAAAAAAGACCGTTGAAGAGTAGCGAATTTCAGCGCTTTATTCCCGTCCTCAATCAGCATCGCTGCCCCAACGGCGTTATTAGTCCCGTCCACAAGCAGATACTGCCAGGAACGGGATGTCGTCGCAGAAAGTAAATGCCCCGAAGCCAGACCAGCCAAATTAGTCAAATAATATTCTCGGTGCGGCGCGACTGTCGTCAAATCTTCGATCCGCAAACCTCCAAAGAAGTTAGAGTCTCCACGAAGAATCCGACCGGCGTTTTCAACTGCCATCTGTCGTCCTCCGTCCGGGGCTTTGGGATAGACGATGGCCGCATAGCAATTGCCGCTCAAAACGAGCGCGAAGCAGAGGAGGAGTTTGGGTTTCATGTATCTTGCCGCTTTTGTTTCCGTTTAGAAATCCAATAAGCGTAAATCAAAACAAATGGAATCGTGATAAGCCAGAACCGGAAAAACGCGCAAAACGAGCCGCGAAGGGCATCGCAAATGACTTGAATCCAAAATTGTAATCCGTGAGGTTGGGCGGCATGTTGAGGGTCGCCCCAGCTCCAACTGTCCCAAAACCACGCTTCAAAAAACCCCAATGGAATCAGCAAGGCATAAACAATCAAACCGCCGCACAAAATATTTTTGAGAACGGATTTCATCGTACGTTAATTCTGACCTGAAATTCAAACGATTCGTTCATTTCGCCGCTCAAAACGAGCGCGAGGCAGAGGATGAGTTTGGATTTCATGGTTTATTACGGTTGATTTTATTGCGCATCTAGAAAAGTTTTAACTTTTGCGAACACGACATGGAGATCGTTTGTGGCCGTGACTGGCTGTTGCATCCGCTTTTCCGGCAGCCGATCGTCTTCGGCAAAATCCTCCAGCACTAGAAGATCATAGTTGCGTTCGTAGCAGAATCCCATGAGCGTGCCGCCGCCGTGAGTTATACCAAGCATGGTAAAATACACTTTGCGCCCATTCGGAAGCACGACTATTTGGAAGGGGTTTTCGAGCAGGGATTCAGAAGCTCCATTCATACGCTTTCGCGCAACTGTTTCCTCGACAAGTTTGATCCACACTGTCCGTTTTGCGCCGAAAAGTTTTCCAGGTTCAAAAAACATTATTGTAAAACTCGTCAGACTTTGTTTGGCATTTTCATACCGGCAAACCCAAGCTGGATGGCCAAAAACTGCCTCCGTGTTGGTCACTGGCTTGGATGCCATATTCAACTTAAAACTTTCTGGAAACCCTGCCCATTTTCCAACCTGTTCAGCACTTGGTGGGTTCGGCATAGGAGTCGTAGC
>JBEEGR010000043.1:0-3796 GCA_041166985.1 Verrucomicrobiota bacterium
GGGCGACGCCACCAAAACTCAGGCCGTGCGTTTTGTGAATCTCTTGCATGCGGCGGGCCTGCTGACAATTCCGGCGGGCACGCAGGTGTTGCGCTTGCTGCCCGCATTGAACCTTCGGCGGAACGAAGCTGAGGAAGGTTTGAAAATCATTGAATCCGTAGCCGCCAAACTGGCACAGTGAAGTCTTAAGTGAACGGCGTTTATCCTGACGCCACGGAATTGAAAATGAAACATCTGCTGAGTATCGAGGCTTTGTCCCTCGCGGACATTGAGGGAATTTTGGCGGAAACCGCCCAAATGAAGAAAGCGCGCGGCCATCACAAAGCGCAACCGCTGGCCGGGCAAACCTGGGCGTTGATTTTTTCCAAGTCTTCCACCCGCACGCGGGTTTCGTTCGAGGTAGGCATTCGTGAATTGGGCGGCAGCGTGATGTTTCTGAGTGCGAATGATATTCAACTGGGCCGAGGTGAACCGATCAAAGACACGGCGCGGGTGCTGGGCCGGATGATTCATGGCGCGGTGATTCGCACCTTTGGACAAAAGGATGTCGAGGAGTTTGCGCACTATTCCAACATTCCCACGATCAATGCGCTGACCGATGATGAGCATCCGTGCCAGATTCTGGCGGACATTTTTACGTTTCAGGAAAAGCGCGGCTCTATCAAGGGCAAGACCGTCGCGTTCATCGGTGATGGCGCGTGTAACGTAGCGAACTCGTGGATTTTTGCGGCGGCGCGGTTTGGGTTTAATCTCCGCATTGCCGCGCCAAAAGCATTCCAACCTTCAACTGCTGTGCTGAAACGAGCGGGTGGAAAGATTTCGGTTTCAGCCGATTTGAAAGCGACGGCGAAAAATGCCGACCTGCTCTACACCGATGTCTGGATTTCCATGGGCAAAGAAGCCGAAGCCGCTGAACGGATAAAAATTCTCAAGGGTTATCAGATTAATCAAACGCTGGTGAAGCTGGCGAAGCCTGAGGCACTGGTGATGCATTGTCTGCCTGCGTATCGCGGCAAGGAAATTGACGAAGCGACGTTTGAAGCGAATGCGCAGACCATTTTCGACGAAGCGGAAAATCGGCTGCATGTGCAGAAGGCGATTTTGCGTCGGGCGGTTTCGTGATTCTTCAGAGTTGAGTGTTTGGGCGGTGTTCCGAAGCTGACTTCAATATGACAAAACTGTCATTGGACGTTCGGGGGAAAAGTATTCTAAGTTCATGGCGTCACTCACCAAACCCTTATTCTTATGAAACTAAAAAATATTCTTTGTTCCACCCTCGCCCTCGCGCTCCTGGCTGGCTGCGCTTCAGAACGTCATGAATGCTGTCACGCCAAACTGGAATCTCAGGCAAAGGTCAGTAAAGAAATGGCGAGCGCAACCGCTCTGGCGCAAGTGCCCAATGGAACTGTCAAGGAAGGCGAACTGGAAAAAGAACACGGCAAACTGATCTGGTCATTTGACATCACGACGCCGGATTCTAAAGACATCACGGAAATTGCTGTGGACGCGATAACGGGACAGGTGATTTCTTCAGAGAAAGAAACTCCCGAAGATCAGGCCAAAGAAGCAGCGGAAGATACAGCCAAGGCCAAGAAGCATAAAGAAGACAAAGACTAAATCTCGCTCGGCGGAATTTGCAAAGGCCGGCGTGGAAAAGCGTCCGGCCTTTTCATTTGTCGCCGACATTTTAAAAACACAACGTTCACCCAACTTAATCAGGTTCTCATGAAAAAAATCTTTTGCTCAATTCTGGCCAGCGTGGCGGCTCTCATTTGTCACGCCGCCGATGGTCCGTATCATTTCATCAAAGAAATTCCGGTCGGCGGCGACGGTGGGTGGGATTATCTGGCGGTGGATTCAGACGCGCAACGGCTTTACGTGTCGCATGCGACCAAAGTTGTCGTGATCGATTTGAGCAGCGACAAAGTCGTCGGTGAAATCACCAACACGCCGGGCGTGCATGGCATCGCCGCCGCTCCGAAACTCGGGCGTGTGTTTATCAGCAATGGCCGCGAGAACAAGTCCAGCGTGGTGGATGCGAAAACGTTGCAGACACTTTCCAAGGTGGACACCGGCGAAAATCCCGACGCCATACTTTTCGAACCGGAGCAAAAGGAAGTTTACACGTTCAATGGACGCGGACACTCGGCGACAATTTTTTCGGCTGAGTCGGGCAAGGTTGTTGCGAATGTGCCACTCGGCGGCAAACCGGAGTTCGCGGTGGAAGACGTGCAAGCTGGCCGCATTTACAACAACATCGAAGATAAAAATGAAGTCGTCGCGCTCAACATCAAGACTCACGAGGTCGCGGCTCATTGGCCGATTGCGCCCGGCGAAGCGGCTTCCGGATTGGCGATTGATTTGAAAAACCATCGTCTGTTCGCCGGTTGCGACAACAAGCTGATGGTGATGATGGACAGCGCGACGGGCAAAGTCATCACGAGTGTGCCGATCGGCGAAGGCGTGGATGCCAATGCGTTTGATCCCGGGACGCAGCTTGCCTTTGCTTCGTGTGGTGGCGATGGATCGGTGACCATTGCGCACGAGGATTCGCCGGACAAGTTAAGCGTGGTGCAAATGTTGAAGACCGCTCCGGGCGCGCGAACGATGGCGCTCGACGCGAAGACACATAAAATTTATCTCGCGGCGGCAAAATATGAAGAGACGCCGGTTCCGGGACAAAAACGTCCGAAAGCGGTTCCCGGCTCATTTAAAATTTTGGTTTACGGAATGGAAAAATAACTTCTGGCGCTTCGTGAATTATGAAAACAAAATTCATTGTTGTCTTTGCACTGATGGGATTGTTCGTTGCCTCGCCTTCATTTGCCAAAGACAAGGCCGCGGATTCGTGGTCTGAAACGCTCGTTAGTCCCGAAGAGACATTCACGAACATTGGCCGCAATCCGTGTTTCATTTTGGAACCTGGTTATCAACTCGTGCTCGCGGGAACGGAAGAGGGCAAGAAAACCGAAGTGACCATCACGGTGCTGAACGAGACGCAGGATATCGCCGGTGTGACGACGCGCGTAATTGAAGAGCGGGAGACGGCGGATGGCAAGTTGGTTGAAGTCTCAAGAAATTATTACGTCATCGGCACGAAGTCGCATCACGCGTATTACTTCGGGGAGGACGTGGACATGTATAAGGACGGAAAGGTCGCGTCGCACGAAGGCACTTGGCGCGAAGGCAAAGATGGCGCGAAACATGGCGTGATGATTTCCGGCGAAATGAAAGCGGGCGAACGTTATTATCAGGAGAAAGCTCCCGGTATTGCGCAGGATCGCGGAGAAAATATTTCAGCCAATCAAAACGTCAAGACGCCCGGAGGCACTTTCAAAGATTGCGTGAAGGTCAAAGAAACCACGCCGCTTGAGCCCGACAACGTCGAAACAAAATTTTATGCGCCCGGTATCGGTTTGGTGTCGGACGGCAATTTGAAACTTATCAAACATGGTTTCGCGAAGTAAGAGACAGGCTGCGCGAATCCTGACTCCGTTTCCATGCGAGTTGCGCCTCATGGCAAATGACAACACTGTCATTCTCAATTTAGGAAGGCTTCATAGTTTTCTGTTGAACTGACAGCGCCATGAAAGGACAAATCCGAGCATCGGGTTTTTCGCGCGCATTATGAAAATCAGTGGATTCACGTTTCTCCGCAACGGACAAAAGCTCGGCTATCCGTTCGTGGAATCCATTCGATCCATCCTCCCGCTCGTGGATGAATTCGTCATCGCGCTTGGACCCTGTGAAGATGAGACCGAATCCATGCTGCTTCAGATTGGAGATCCCCGGATTC
>JBEEGR010000044.1:0-4600 GCA_041166985.1 Verrucomicrobiota bacterium
AATGATCCGGCGACAGCGGAAGCCCGGCAGGTTTTTGAAACCTCACAACTGCTGCAGATTGCGCAAACTTTTATTCGGTATGCCGGCATGAACAGCAACCGCATTCCGGCAGATTTTTCCGAGCTGAAGCCCTTTGCTGCCGCCCAGGTATTCGCCGGATTTGAAACCAATCGTTACGAGATTGTTGCTTCGGGGAATTGGAGCGCCATTCAAAATCCAAATCAAACCGTGCTGCTCCGTTCCAGGCAATCGGACAAGCAGGGCCAAAGAATTTACCTGTACGCCGATGGCCATACCGAAATCCGAAGGGAATCACCGTGAACCTGCTCAAGTCTCCCCGCTTCGCCTGGACCTGCGCCGGGCTGCTGGTCGTTGCGCTGGAATTTGTTTCCTGGCGGATTCAGGAGCAACAACAACTACGGGCATCGCTCACGGAAAAAAAACTGCAATTGGAAAATTTCCGGATGGAAAACGCGGAGATCAAAGATTTCGTTTGGCCGACCAATGAAGTGGCACAATTGCGGGAAGAGAATGCCGCACTGCCCGGGTTGCGCAACGAAGTAACGCAATTACGCCAAACAAATGCGCTAACACAAACGCCGGAAGCACAACAGTTGCTCGCGGAACAGGAACAACTCACCGGGCAAAACCAAAAGCTCGTCGCTTTGCCCCCGCGCGCGAACTGCATTCAAAATCTGGAAAAAATTTACCAGGCAAAACAACAGTGGGCCGCGAAGAATGACATGCCGAAGGGTTCCCTGGTTACCCTGAAGGATCTGGCGGAGTTCTTGAACGGAGACATTCCTGAATGCCCCGACGGCGGCGTTTATAGCCCAAACCGAACGGGATCTCCTCCCATTTGTTCGTTTCACGGCCCTCTGATTCCAGAATGAGAACCGTTAAACGTGACCCAGGCCATTGCAATTCATTACAAAAAGCTGCCGCCCACCGAAGCAGACGGCAGCATTTCCATGCCCGAGTCGAGTTCCCGCCCTTTTTCCCTTGGGATTAAACTTTGGGTACCCACTATAGATACGGAGAAAATGCCGTCATCTTGCAGCAAATTGAAAAAATATTTTAATTTCTTAAAAACGCCTTCTTTTCAGTGGATTTTCGGCCAAATAAGCTGAAGATGCCTTGGCTCGTTTTGCCAACACCAAATTATGCCCACGGAATTCTTTCAAGCCAGTCGCTGGACTCGCGGCAACCGGATTTTCCCCACACATATTGAAGTCAGCGAGAAATCCGTGACGCGCCGCAAACGTTCCTGGTTCAGCCAGGACGAAATCAGCATGAGCATCAGCAAGGTGGCTTCAGTTCACATCAAGACAGGTATGATCTGGTCGGAAATTTTAATTGAATCCTCCGGCGGCTCCGATCCGTTAACCAGCCATGGCCACACCAAAGGCGATGCCATTCGTATCAAGGAGTTGATCGAGAATTATCAGGCCGAGTTCGCGAGACAATCACCGGGACGTGAGTAAGTCGCCCAAGTGCGAAGTGCAGGAAGAGTGAAAAAAATGTAAAACCTGACATCCGCACCTGGTACCTGACACATCGAATCACGCATCCAATCTTCCGTATTTCCGAATCTCGGGCCAAAATATCGCCACCGCGATGACGACCAAAACCGTTCCAATGCCGCCGGAAACCACCGAAATAACTGCGCCGGTTGATCTCGCATGTCCCATCGTTTCGCCGAACAACTGAGCCACGAAACCCGATTCAAATTCGCCCAGTTCGTTTGAGGTGCCGATGAAGAGATTGTTGACAGCCGAAACCCGCCCGCGTTTGTCGTCCGGTGTGAGCAATTGCACCAGCGTGTGCCGCACGACCACGCTCACATTGTCCACCGCACCGCAAATAAACAGCATCAGGAACGACAGCCAGAACCAATGCGACAAACCAAAACCAATCGTGGCTACTCCGAACGCAGCCACGGCCCAGAGCATTGCGCGACCGGCTTTTTGTAGTGGTGGACGATGCGCCAGAATGAACGTGCACAACACTGCGCCCATCGGAAGCGCGGCCATGAGAAAACCCAGACCAATAGGTCCGACCATCAAAATTTTCTCTGCATACACCGGCAACAACGCCGTGGCTCCGCCGAACAACACCGCCAGCATATCGAGCGTAATGATCCTCACCACAATCTTGTTGGCAAAAACAAATCTGAACCCAGTCAGCAGGGTTTTGAACGTTAGTTTCTCTTTGATGGCAATCACGCGATGATGGCGCACTTGCGTGACCAGGCCGCAAAAAATCAACGCCGCCAAAACATTGAACGCATACACGATGGCCGGGCGATGATGCGTCCAGCCGGGCATTCCGATCAGCGCGCCTGCCGCCGTGGGGCCAAGGATAGAGGAGAGTTGAAACGTCATCGCGCTCCAGTTGACGGCGCGCGACAAGTCCTTTCGCTCGACCAGTGAAGGCAAAAAGGAGGCGCTGGCCGCCGCCATAAAAGTGCGGGTGGTGGCAAAAATAAACAGACAAACATACATCCAGATAATCGGTGCTTGAAAAGCCGAAACCACCGCCAGTCCCAGGCTGGAGCCAGCCGCGATGAAGGTCATCAGCATGATGATGCGCTTGCGGCTGTAATTATCGGCCACGTGCCCCGCCGGCAACGTGAATAAAAACATCGGCACTGCCTGCGTCAGCCCAATCAAGCCAAGATATATTGACGAATGTGTGCGGTTGTTAACCTCCCATAAAACAGCCATGCCGAGCATCTGCTGGCCGATGAGCGCTATGAGACGCCCGCTCAGGTAGAAGCGAAAATCACGATTGCGCAAGACAGCATAACCGCGAGTTGTAGTTAACTCCCGTTCATCGGCGGACTCGGTAGAAAATTCGGCGTTACTCATCGAAAGATTCGCCGGAAGGTAGCTTAAAATCCTCGAACGTCGAGCGCGGTTCCAAAAAAGCTCCAAATTCCAAGCGCCAATGAAGCATCAAATTTCAAGTTCCAATGTCGAAATAATACATGCTTTGGAGCTTGGGGCTTGAAGTTTCTCTGGAGCTTGGATGTTGAAGCTTGGAATTTCTACAAAACTCACGCTGTCAGCACTATGGTTTTATCTTCGGCGGGATTTTCTTCCCGATTCAACCCGGTGCCCGCAATGGAAATGCGGTTTTTGCCCGCAACTTTGCTGTGGAACAATCCTCGATCCGCCGCCGCCAGCAATTCGTGTTTGTCTTTCGCGTCGTGTGGAAATGTCGCGAGGCCGAACGAGGCGGTGATGCGGACGTCCAAATGTTCTTTGTGCAAAAATGATGTCGTGGTCAACGCGCGTTTCAAGCGGCGCACTTTGGCAATCGCCTGGCCTTTGTTTTGGCGGGGAAGAATCACCACGAACTCATCGCCGCCGTAACGCACGATGCGGTCGTCTTCCCCCAACACGCGATGCGCGGCTTGCGCGATTTCTTTTAAAACTTTGCTGCCAAGCAGATGGCCGTGGGTGTCCACGACGCGCTTGAAATTATCGAGGTCAAAAAACACCAGCGAAAGTTCCTCGTCATGCGCATTCGGCGAGCCGAGAAAGCGATCCAGATAGCGATGCAGATAGCGCGTGTTGTTAAAACCGGAAACATCGTCGGTCACGGAAAGTTTCAAGACGCGGTCATGCTCTTTTTTTAATTCCAACGAAAGGCGTCTCATGCGCAGCAGATTGGCAACGCGCGCGCGCAATTCCGTTTCATCAATGGGCCGCATGATTAAATCATCCACCAGTTTGCCGAGATGTCGCGTCGGGGTGCTGCCGACGCGCGGAAAGGTGAGCAGCAGAAACGGCAGCAGCACCGGTTCCTCGGCGTTGCGCCGCGCGCGAATTTTTGAGGCGAGCCGTTTGAGCGACGGGCCGTCCACGATGGCGAGATCAAAGCGTTCCGCGAGCAATTCTTCCGTGTCCGCCGAGACAATTTCATACGCGCCGGCCAGCCAGTCTTCCAGCGAATGGCGGTCACGGCGATTTTTAACCTGAATAAGTATGCGTGCGCGTTCCATGTACACATAACTTACACCGAACTTTCATTCGGCCAAAATTTACGTTGGCAATTGTGCGTGGAGGAGCGCGGCATTTATGCCGCTTCAGTGGGAATAATGTCTTGGTGTTCGATGACTGCTGATGATGCGTGAGTTGAAGCGGGCTAAAGCCCGCGCTCCTTTCCCAACATCGTTGTTTCTCGATTGCATCGTTCCAGTTTTAGAGTCGCGAGACAGACATTAAAGGCGTAAAACCCAGTCACGAAACCAGCGTCACGTCCCGCTCCACAATCAACACGTCTGCCTGTTCCAAAGTTCGCATCAGTTCAACGCGCAACTGGGCGAAAAATTTCCTCGCGTCGCACTCATCGCCCGCCAGGACCCGCAGCACCACGACCTTGTCGCGAAAAGTCACGCCACCGAGTTTCCAAAGTCCGTCATTCTCCTGCGGGAAATGCGTTACCCCGCCGAACGCATCCACGAGCAATTTTTTGATCTGGGTGATTTGAGTGGATTCGACCGGCCGGCCGTCGTTGTGATGCAGCGGCAGGTAGAGGTCGTATTCTTGCATGGACATAATCTGGCGGCAGTCGCGCCAAAGCGGAAGTATTC
>JBEEGR010000045.1:0-4050 GCA_041166985.1 Verrucomicrobiota bacterium
TGAAGTGGATTACACCGCGCAGGGAAATAATTATTCCGTCCGACTCAGCACACTGGCGGATGGCTCGACGACGCTGGCGACGCCAACAACGCAATCCGTAATGCAGCCATGAGTACGCGCGTTTCAAAACAAAACGCCTTCACTTTGATTGAAGTCATGTTGGCGATTGCCGTTTGCGCGGTCGTGCTTGTGGCCATCAACGCGATTTTTTACAGTGCGTTGCATCTGCGGGCCAGGACGTCGGAGGCGCTGAATACTTCGCTGCCGATTGAACGCGCGTTGAGCTTGTTGCGTCACGATTTGCAGAATGCAGTCCCACCCGGCGCAATAATGGCGGGACCATTGCAAAGCGGTGTGATCAGCGGCGGCATGGGTGCGAGCGGCGCGGAGAACAGCAGTATTCAAATCTATACGTCCACGGGAACATTGGCGGCGGACGCGCCGTGGGGTGACATTCAGAAAATTACTTACGAACTGCAGTCGCCGGCCAATGCGTCTGCCATCGGCAAAGATCTCGTCCGCAGTGTCACGCGGAATCTATTGCCGACGACGACCGAGGATCTCGATGAACAATATCTGGCGAGCGGCGTCGAAAATCTACAGTTCTCTTATTTCGACGGTGTGAACTGGCTGGATTCCTGGGATGCGCTGTCGCAAACCAATTTACCGCAAGCGGTGCGCGTGAGTCTTTATTTGTCCGCTGACGCCAGCAGTCCGCATCCGCAGCCACTGCAGTTGCTGGTGCCGCTCATGGCGCAGGCGCGGACTAATCTAACGACGACCACGGAGGTGCAAAATGGTGGTTAGGTTTAAACATCCAACATTCAACATCCAACATCCAACTCTCAATGGAGTCGCGCGTTTGGAATCATTGGATGTTGAGCGTTCGATGTTGAGTGTTCGACGTTCCCCATCCCAAAGCGGTTCGATTTTGATCATCGTGCTCTGGATCGCGCTCGGGTTGGTCAGCATCACGTTGTATTTCGCGAATGCGATGTCGTTTGAATTGCGCGCGTCGGACAATCGCGTTTCAGGACTCGCGACGGAGCAGGCGATTGATGGCGCGGCGCGTTACCTCGGATACGTGTTGAGCAATTTCGCGACGAACGGTGCGGTGCCGGACGCCAGCTTATTCCGCAGCGAGGGCGTGCCGGTTGGCGACGCGCATTTCTGGCTGATTGGCCGCGATACCAACAGTTCGCCCGCGCATCCAGACCAGGTTTTTTTTGGATTGGTGGATGAAGGTTCCAAATTAAATCTCAACGCGACCAATACGACGCTGGAAATGCTCGAAATGCTGCCGCACATGACGGCGGAACTGGCGGCGAATATTCTGAGCTGGCGCAGCACGAACGTGGATTCTTCATCCGGCGGCGCGGGTTCGGAAACGTATGCAATGCAAACGCCGCCGTATCTTTGCAAGAGCGCGCCGTTTGAAACGGTGGATGAACTACGGCTGGTTTACGGCGCTGACCTCGCCACGCTGGTGGGCGAAGACGCGAATCGCAATGGCATTCTTGACCCGAACGAAATGGATGAAGACCGCAACGGCCAGGTGGATCCGGGCGTGCTCGAATGCGTGACGGTTTACAGCCGCGAGCCGAATACCCGCAGCGATGGCTCAGCGCGAGTGGACGTGCAGACTCTCAATGCAAACAGCGCCGAACTGCGAACGCTTTTGGAAACGAACTTCAGCACCTCGCGCGCAAGTCAGATTTTTACATCGCTGGGCTTAAGTCCTTCAACCGCCGGTCCGGGAAGACCAACCACTCCCAATCCGGCGGCTCGGGGCGTAACGACGATTACGCTGGCCAGTCCATTGGAATTTTTCGCCCGCAGCGGAATGACGGCGGACGAGTTCGCGCAGATTGCCAACGCGATTTCGATTGGCACGAATACTTTTATTGAAGGCCGCATCAACATCAACACCGCGAGTGCTACGGTGCTCGCGTGCCTTCCGGGCGTGACCAATCGTGCGCAGGATGTCATCAGCTATCGCCAATCGAATCCGGACAAACTGAATTCGGTCGCGTGGATTCTCGAAGCGCTTTCTCTTTCCGGCCAGGACGCGGGGCAGTTCGCCCAGCAACTCGGCGACTGTGTTACGACGCAAAGTTATCAGTTCACAGCCGACGTGGCCGCGGTGGGTCCGTTCGGCCGCGGCTATCGGCGAGTGCGTTTTGTTTTCGACACGAGCGAAGGCACGCCGAAAATTATTTATCGCCACGACCTCACACATCTCGGCTGGGCGCTGGGGAAAGCGGTGCGGCAAACGTGGCTGGCGAAGAACACACCATGATTGATTTAAAAAAATTAACCGGCAGACAAAACCCGTCGTCGCTACTAGGCCTGTCGCTGGACGGCAGCCGGCTTGAGGGCGTGGTGCTGGCCCGCACCAACGGCTCGGTGCAATTGCTGCAATCGTTTTCCGCGACGCTCTCGCTTGATCCGTTGACCGCCGATCCGGAACTTGTCGGTCGTGAAATCCGCAATCACCTCGATGCCGCCGGTGTGCGCGAGCGTGATTGCGTGGTTTGCCTGCCGCTCAAATGGGCGCTGACGGCGCACACGGAGATTCCGGAAATCTCCGAAGCAGACGTGCCGGGATTTTTGCAGATCGAAGCCGAGCGCGGGTTTCATTCGGACATAGAGACGTTGCACTACGCAACCTCGCGCTATTCGGCGGATGGCAAACGTTACGTGACGCTCGTCGGTGTGACGCGCACAAATGTTGAGTTGCTGGAAAAAGTCTTACGCGCGGCCAAACTCAAGCCGCTGAGTTTTTCGCTGGGTGTCACCGCGTTGCAAAGACCGGCGGAGGAATCATCGGACGGCGTCGTCGCGCTGGCAATTGGCGAAAATAACATCGCTCTACAGATCACGAGCGGCGGCGGCATCGCGGCTCTGCGCGCGCTGGAAGGCGCGTTGGAACTCGAAGGCGGACGTCGCGTGCTTCATGCGGACATGATCGCGCGCGAGGCGCGGATTACCTTTGGTCAATTGCCGACCGAGTTACGCGAACGGGTGAAAGTCGTTCGGATTTTCGGCCCGCGCGATCTGGCGCAACAACTCGCCGATGAAATGGAGCTTCGGTTTGAAGCGATGCATCTGAAGGTGGAGGTGGTCCAACATTATTCGGCGGATGAATTTGGCGTTCAACTTCCAGGCGAGGCAATCGTTTCTCCCGCGTTCAGCCTGGCGGCGGAACTGTTGACGGAAAATCGTCCGGCGTTGGAATTTTTACCGCCCAAAATTCCGGCGTGGCAACAATTCGCCGACCGTTACGGCTCGGGGAAATTTCGCAAAGTGGGCATTGCAGCCGGGGCAGTGTTGTTGCTCGGTATTATTGCTTTTGGTTTTCAACAGGTGCAAATCGCGCGTTTGCAATCGCATTGGGACCAGATTGCTTCGCGCGCGAACGAACTTCAGGCTTTGCAGGACAAGATTCAGCAGTTTCGTCCGTGGTCGGACGATTCATTGCGTGGGCTTACGATTTTAAAGCAACTGACGGCGGCGTTTCCGGAAGATGGCGCGGTGTCGGCGAAGACGCTGGAAATCCGCGACCTGAATACGGTGACGTGTTCGGGAATCGCGCGTGACAATCAGGCGTTGCTGAAGATGCTGGAGCGATTGCGCGCGGCGGAGGGAGTCGCGGATGTGAAGGTGAACCAGATTCGCGGACGTTCGCCAATGCAGTTCACGTTTGATTTCCATTGGAATGAAGGAGGGCAACGTGCCAATTAAAAATCGCCAGCAGTTTCTCGTCATCGTGACGCTTGTGGTCGTCGGTTTGTTTGCTGTGGACCGTGTCATTCGTCCGCCGTTGCAGGCGGCTTGGAAAAATCGGAACGAACGCATCACGGATCTCCGGAACAAGGTGCGCGAGGGCGAAAGCACGTTGAAACGCGAGAAATTCATTCGCGAGCGTTGGGAACAGATGCAGACCAACACATTGCCAAACAATGCCTCGCTGGCGGAACAGCAGTTGTTGAAAGGTTTTGATCAATGGGCGCAGGACAGCCGCGTCAGCATCAACTCGGTAATGCCGCA
>JBEEGR010000046.1:0-3805 GCA_041166985.1 Verrucomicrobiota bacterium
TGATGGGCGAAGGCGCGGGCGTGGTGGTGTTGGAAGAACTTGAACATGCCAAAGCACGTGGCGCGCGCATTTACGCGGAACTGGTCGGTTACGGAAACACGGCCGACGCGCATCATCTCACGGCTCCCGCACCCGGTGGCGAAGGCGCATCGCGTTGCATGAAGATGGCGTTGCGCAATGCCGGTTTAAACACAACCGACATTTCGTACATCAACGCGCACGGCACTTCCACGCCACAAGGCGACATTGCGGAAACCGAAGCCGTGAAAACGGTTTTCGGCGAACATGCACGCAAGCTGGCGGTCAGTTCCACGAAAGGCGCGACCGGCCACATGCTCGGCGCCGCCGGCGCGGTGGAAATGGTTGTTTGCACAAAAGCGATTCAGACCGACATCGTCCCGCCGACCATCAATCTGCAAAACCCCGATCCGGCATGTGATTTGGATTACGTCCCAAACACCGCGCGCCAGATGAAAGTCAACGCCATCATCAACAACTCGTTCGGCTTCGGCGGGCATAACGCGAGCATTTTGGCGAAGAAGTTTGTGGGGTAACGGCAGCTTGCACAAACCAGTGTCTCCGGTTAGTTTTTCGATGTGAGCACGGCAGAGAAAATTTTCGAGAAAGCGCAACAGTTGCCCGAGCCGGCACAGAAAACAGTGCTGGATCTGGTGGAGTCGCTGGGCAAGCAAAACGTCTCTCCTTCAAAGGCGGCTCCGAAAGCAGGAAGTGCCAAAGGATTGATTCACATTGCGCCAGACTTTGACGAGCCGTTGGAGGATTTCAAACCCTACACGGAGTGAAATTCATAGCGGACACTCAAGCATTTCTCTGGTTCGTAACTGATTCGCCACGTCTAAGTCCTCAGGCGAAACATTTGTTGGAATCTCCCGATAGCGAACGTTGGTTGAGTGTGGGAAGCCTGTGGGAAATCGCCATTAAAACCAATCTGGGCAAACTGACTTTTGACAAGCCGCTTCAGGAATTTCTTCCGAAGCAACTTGCCTTGAATCAATTTCATCTGCTGGACGTTTCATTGTCCCATGTTTTGCGCGTGTCGGTGCTTCCGTTACATCATCGGGACCCGTTTGACCGGATGATTGTGGCGCAAAGTTTGACAGAAACTCTGCCCGTTGTGAGCAATGATATCGCTTTGGATGCCTATTCCATTCAACGTTTCTGGTAAATGAACTTTCTGCCGCTCATCGAATCCAAGCGAGAAGGAAAACCTCTCGCATTGGAACAGATTCACCAGCTCACCTGCGAATTCACCGCCGGTAAAATCCCCGATTACCAAATGGCCGCACTGCTCATGGCCATTTATTTTCGTGGGCTGAATACGAAAGAAACCCGCGCGTTGACGCTGGCCATGCGCGATTCAGGTGACGTGTTGAAATTTCCAAAAGACAAACGTCCGCTCGTGGATAAACATTCCACCGGCGGTGTCGGCGACAAAGTTTCGCTGCCGCTCGCGCCGTTGCTCGCGTGCCTCGGCTTTCGTGTGCCGATGATTTCAGGACGCGGACTCGGCATCACGGGCGGCACACTCGACAAACTGGATTCGATTCCCGGATTCAAAACCACTTTGCCGGCCAAACAGATTGTAGAAATTGTGCAGAAGATTGGGTGCGTCATTTGCGGTCAGACTGAGCGCATGGTTCCGGCGGACAAAAAACTTTACGCCTTGCGTGATGTGACCGGAACGGTGCCGAGCATTCCACTGATTGTGTCTTCTATTCTGTCGAAGAAGCTCGCGGAAGGACTGAATGCATTGGTGCTCGACGTGAAATTTGGCGCGGCGGCCTTCATGCAAACGCAAAAGGAAGCGCGCAGGCTGGCGCGAGCGATGGTCTCGCTTGGCAACGAATGCGGCGTGAATACGCGGGCACTGTTGACCGCCATGGAGGTTCCGCTGGGCTGTGCGGCAGGAAATTGGCTCGAAATAAAAGAAGCGGTTGAATGTTTGGAAGGAAAAGGTCCGGATGATCTACGCGAGCTGGTTCTGAATTGCGCCGCGCATCTGCTGTTGCAAACCAAAAAATCCAGGTCGCTGCCATCAGCACAAAAGCAGGCGGAAGAATGCCTTGCCTCCGGTGTGCCGCGCGCGAAGTGGGATGAAATGATTCAGGCGCAGGGCGCTGATTTACGGGCATTCAAAAAAAAACTCGCGCTGGATTGCACCGCGCCGATCGTTCTCGAATTAAAATCTTCTAAAGCCGGATTTGTTTCCCGTTGCGACGCCAAAATGATTGGTGAAGTCGTTCGCGATCTGGGCGGCGGGCGTTTGACCAAGGATTCCGTAATCAATCACGATGTGGGTGTGGACCAACTTGTGAAGTTTGGGGAACACGTGGAAAAAACGTCAACACTTTGCCGGATTCATGGGGCGGACAAAAAACAGGCGAACGCGGCTTTAACCCGGTTGAGCGCCGCGTTTGAAATTTCTGCAAGGAAACCGAAACACGCTGCGTTGATTGCGGAAGTGGTCAAATAGCCCACGGTGCGCACCGAGCTATTCAATGTTCTCCCACGTCGTGATTTCGGGAAACGCGAGGCAAAGTTCATCCACGCGCGGCAACAGGGCTTGAATCTGTGGACTTTGGAGATGGGCGTCGAGATGAGCTTTGCTTGACCAGTTTTCGTGAAATAAAAATCTTCCCGTGTTTTCTGACGATTGATGCAAATCGTAGTTCACACAGCCGGATTCCTTGCGTGTTGGCGCGAGTAGGCCGAGCAGCACGGTGCGAAGTTCGGTTTCTTTTCCAGGACGAGCCTGGAAGGTGGCGATAACCGTGACGTTTTTCATAAATTAGCTTAACGATTTTAAAATCGCCTCGGCGGCGGCGCGCGGATTCTGGGCAGCAGTAATTGGTCGGCCAATCACCAGCCAGTTGGCGCCTGCATCGAGCGCTTCGCGAGGGGTTAAGGTGCGTTTCTGGTCGTCGGTTTTTTCGGCGCCGGTGCGAATGCCCGGGGTCACGAGTTGCACGCTGGCCGGGAGAATCTGCCGCAGCCCTGTGATTTCCAATGGCGAACAAACCAGGCCGCGCAGACCGGCTTTCACCGCAAGCGTTGCGAGGCGTTCGACTTGTTTGCCGACGTTCGCTTCAACACCAATTTCACTGAGCGTGCTTCCATCCATGCTGGTCAACACCGTGACGCCCAGCACGAGCGGTGCATTGAGGCCGGATTGTAACGCAGTTTGCTGCGCGGTATTTTCCGCCGCGAGCATCATTTCCGAGCCGCCGCTGGTGTGGATCGTGAGCATCTGTACATCCAGCCGCGTGGCGGCGGCGACGGCTTTGGCGACGGTATTGGGGATGTCGTGAAATTTTAAATCGAGAAATACCGCCGCGCCGGTGTCGCGAATCCGTTTAACGATGTCCGGGCCGGCAGCGGTGAAAAGTTCCTTGCCGATTTTGAATCCGCCCACAGCGGGAGCGATTTGTTGCGCGAGTTGAAGCGCGGCTTCCGCCGTCGGCACGTCGAGTGCGGCAATGATTGGGTTTCGCATCACGCGAATATCAAATCCGCCGCACCGAAAGTCAAAACCTGGTTACGGCGTCAAACAATTCCCGGCTTGATGATAACCAGGACATCGCAACAGATGATGAAGCGGACAAAATCTCCATTTTGAACAGTGGAATCGTTGAACCGCATTGCATTTTTGGCGTCCCCCGCTAATCTCGCACGATGATAAAGGCAGAAAAAGCGCCGACCGATCCAGAATTGAAACGGCGCATCCAGGAACTAATCGAATACAAAGGCGGCGGTTTCAATCAGGAAAGCGTCGAGGACATTATTG
>JBEEGR010000047.1:0-7075 GCA_041166985.1 Verrucomicrobiota bacterium
GCGTTGGCATTGTTGGAATATTATTGTGGCCACCTAGATGAAGCGCTGGCGCAGGCACAGGCAGTGCCCGCCGGAGACGCGCAATACGACTCGATGCGTAGCCTAATGGCACTTGCATATTGTATGAAGGGCGATTTTGAAAAAGCTCTCCAAGCGCTTTCGTTCGAACCTGCCGACGCATCGAAATTCTACTCCCCTTCGGGGCTGAAAACTTTGAGCGAAAGCCCCGAGGGTGCCAAATTGATCGCACTTCAGCGCATAAAACTTGCGGGCGTTTTCCCGCCTGCCCGGTTAATTCTGCTGGCACAGGTTTACGTCGCCCTGGAAGATTTCGAGAATGCCGACCGGGCGCTCGACCAGGCTGAGAAATCGCTTGGTCCGGAACCGGGGCTTCAGATGTCTTATTGCCGACGGCGAGCTTGCAGCCTTGCAGGCCAAGGAAAGAGCAAAGAAACGGAGAATTATATCGAGCGCATGCGTGCGATCGTCAGAGAACGTCCCAAGCGCTCCATGCTCTGGGAAACGCATTTCGCCACAGGTCGATCTTATTTGTATCTTCGGCGATTCAATGACGCGCTCGCAGAACTGACCGAGGCACAACGGTCAGCTCTTCATCCAATCGAGAGACATGCGACTGTCTACTTGATAGCAAGAACTCACGAGGCTGCTGGCAACCAGCGCGAGGCCAATGCCTATTATCAGATTGTCGTTGCGGACTCGATCCCGAGTCAGATGCGTGAACAAGCAGCCGAGGCGCTCGCTCGACGAGCGCCTGAATAGTTGGCAATCGGAGGCCAGCTTTGATATCAGGAGCCACTGTCAATGCCGTTTAAAATACTGCACCTCCCGCTCGTGTTTCTCCGCCGCCTGCCTCGACTTGAAAGTGCCCAGATTTCTGCGCTTCCCGGTTCCAACGTTTTTCTTTCGTGAATACAACCGATATTCGCCTGATTGAAGTTTTCGTATCATGAAACCGCTCCTTTCTGCTTTGAAAGATAACGCCACGGATGGAATTAGCCAAAAAAAATGGAGTTCCGACCACAGCAAACTTTCTTTGTCTCAGCCGGATTGTTAAGTTGAGCGTTTGAAATGATCAGTGTTATCGAACAACAACCCGCCGGAGCCAGCGCTGATTTAGTTGCGCAGGTGGAAGAAATTTTTTCGCCGACGGGTATTTTGTCGAAAGCGAAGAACTTCGAATTCCGTCCGCAGCAACAGCAAATGGCCGTTGCCGTCGCGCGCGCGCTGGAAAACCGGGAGCATCTCGCCGTCGAAGCCGGCACGGGCGTCGGCAAAAGTCTCGCGTATCTGGTTCCTGCGATCCTGTTCGCCGTTCAGAACAACAAAAAAGCCGTCGTCTCCACGCACACGATCAATCTCCAGGAACAACTTACGGAAAAAGATCTGCCGATGCTCGCAAGTGTGCTCGGCTCGCTGCCGACGCCGGTGAAGTTTCAATTCACGATGCTCAAAGGCCGGGCGAATTATCTCTGCACACGCCGACTCCAGAAAGCGATGCAGCAATCCGGCAATCTGTTCACATCGTCCGAGGCTCAGGAACTTCAGCGCATTTACGAATGGTCGAAAACCACGACCGACGGAAGCTTGTCCGATTTTGAAATCGAGCCGGACCCAAAAGTATGGACGCAGGTTTGTTCCGAGCGCGGTTTGTGCTCGCCAAAAACCTGCGGCTATCAATCCGATTTCAGCAAAGATCATCCGGTCTGTTTTTTCCAGCGCGCGCGCAACAAAATTCTATCGTCCGATGTGCTCGTGTTGAATCACACCTTGTTCTTCACGCTACTCGGCGGACTCAGCGAAGAATGTGAAGGCGGCATTCTTTTCAAAAATGATTTTGTCATTTTCGACGAGGCGCATCAGATGGAACACGTCGCGTCGCGGCATATCGGCTTGAGCGTGTCGAGCGGACAGGTGCGTTACGCATTGAACCGGCTGTGGAATCCGCGCACGGAAAAAGGTTTGCTCGCCACGTTGCGCCAAGGCGACGCGGTGAAGCTCGTCGCCGACATCCTGAGCGAGTCGGATAAGTTTTTTGAGAATGTCGAGACGGCCTGCGACGAACTCAGCCAGCAGGTTGGCAAGTCGCGTTTCGGCTCACCGGAAAACACGTCGCGCCGCGAGCGCAAGTGGTCGGAGTTGCGCATCCGGCGCGCGGAATTGGTGAAGGACAACATCACGTTGCCAATCCAGCGGTTGCGCGAATCGGTGAGTGAACTTATCAAGTTGAGCGACGACAAAGACATCGGGCAGGAGCTGGTCGAATGCAATCGCCGGCTCGGTGAATTGAAAGCTGAGGTGGTGGAATTTCTGAGCCAAGGCGTTGAAGATCATGTCTATTGGGTCGAGCGCGCCGGCAAAGCGCAGCGGAATCTCGCGCTGAACGCCGCGCCGATTGATGTGGCGGAATATTTACGCCGCCGACTTTTTGAGAGCGACACAAGCATTGTGATGACCAGCGCGACGCTGGCGACGAACACCAAATCACAAATCGGATTGAATTATTTTTCAAAACGCGTCGGCTGTGAGAGTGCGACGATGCTCCAGGTCGGTACGCCGTTCGACTACGAGCGGCAGATGAAGTTGCAGGTCGTAAAAAAAATGCCCGACCCGCGCGAAGCCGGTTATCGCGAGGCGCTCGTTCATTGGATTGAACATTTCGTTCGCCTGACACACGGCAAAGCGTTCGTGTTGTTCACGAACTACAAGCTGATGCAGGAAGTCGCGGAATTGATGCAACCATTCTTCGACGAACTCGGCGTCGCGTGTTTTGTGCAAGGCACCGGCACGCCGCGCTCAACGATGCTGGAAAAATTTAAGGAAGACGTGGACTCGGTGTTGTTCGGCACCGACAGTTTCTGGCAAGGCGTGGATGTGCCGGGCGAAGCGTTGAGCAACGTCATCATTACGCGCCTGCCGTTCGCCGTGCCGGACCATCCGCTCATCGAGGCGCGCATTGAAGCGATTGAAGCGCGTGGTGGAAATTCTTTCGGCGAATTTTCTTTGCCCGAAGCGATTTTGAAATTCCGTCAGGGCGTCGGCCGCTTGATTCGCACGAAGACCGATACAGGAATCATCGTGGTGCTGGACAACCGCATTCTCGCGAAGCAATACGGGAAAGCCTTTCTCGATGCGCTGCCGAAATGTCCGGTGGAAATTGTGTGATCGAAATGGATTTTCACCAAACTCTCAAAATCGCCGGCGGCTTGCTGGCGCTGCTGCTGTTCATTCCATTGATCGCGGAAATCCTGAAGCGCGGACCGGCGGGGCAGAGTTGCGCGACGTGGTTGCTCTGGGGCACGCTCGATATCATCGTCGCCGTCAGCATCATTCAACAGCACGGAAATTTTCTGTTGCCGCTTGGGTTTGCGATTGGCGACGCCGCGCTGGTGTTGCTGCTGCTGATCAAAGGACGGTTTGAGTGGGACAAATTTGAAACCGTGATTCTCATTCTGGTCATCGGCTGTTTGCTGGCCTGGAAATTCGGCGGAGACAGAACCGCGACCATCGCAGCCACGATCGGCATCTGTGTGGCGGGAATTCCGGGATGGAAAGCGTTAAGAAAAAATCCGCAACGCAAAATCGGCAATATCTGGGCCGGTTACGTCGTCGCCAATCTGCTTTCGTTCTTCGGCGGGACGGCGATGACAGTGGAAGAACGTTTCGCGCCCGGTGTGTTCGCGCTGTGTTCGCTGGCGATGTTTATGGCGAGTCGCGGAAAAATTAAACAGGATTAACCCCCGAACGATTCAAACGTCAAATTCATTGGCCGTGCTCTTTAAGGACGCAGCCTCCCGCGATGGCAAATTGACCCGCAGCCCGCTTTACCCTAGCTTAGACAAATGTTCGATTCCTTAAGCGGCAAACTCCAGAACGCCTTTCGCAACCTGCGCGGCCTTGGCAAAATTACCGAGGAAAACGTCGGCGAATCCCTGCGCGAAGTGCGCCTCGCGCTGCTCGAAGCGGATGTGAATTTCAAGGTCGCCCGCGATTTCATCGAGCGCGTCAAAACCAAAGCCATCGGCGCGGAAGTCGTCCAAAGCATTCAGCCCGGCCAGCAGATCGTCAAAATTATTCATGACGAACTCGTGGATTTGCTCGGTTCGGAAAATGCCGCGCTCAATCTGGCGGGCAATCCAACTTCTATTCTGATGGTCGGTCTGCATGGTTCCGGCAAAACGACTTCAAGTGGCAAACTCGCGCGACTCCTGCAAAAGCAGGGACGCCAGCCGCTCCTCGTCGCCGCCGATGTTTATCGTCCCGCCGCGATGGATCAACTCGACACGCTCGGCAAACAATTGGAAATTCCCGTGTTCGTGAAACGCGGCGAGACGGATGTTTTGAAAATCGCCCGCGAAGCGCTCGACTTCGCCCGGACGAACAATCGCAACGTGCTGATTTTCGACACCGCCGGACGATTGCAGATTGATGAACCGCTCGTGCAGGAACTCGTGCGCCTCCGCGATCTTGTGAAGCCGCAGGAAATTTTGCTCGTGTTTGACGCCGCGACCGGTCAGGAAGCCGTCAATGTCGCCACGCATTTTGATCAGGCGCTGAACATCACCGGTTCCATTCTCACCAAACTCGACGGCGATGCGCGCGGCGGCGCGGCGCTCAGCATGAAATCGGTGACGGGCAAACCGATTAAATTTGCGGGCATGGGCGAGAAGCTGGATGAGTTCGAGCCATTTCATCCCGAGCGCATGGCTTCGCGCATTCTCGGCATGGGCGACGTCGTCAGCCTCGTTGAAAAAGCCGCTGAAGCCGTAGACATGGAAGATGCGAAAAAGCTCGAAGAGAAAATGCGCAAAGGCCAGTTCACGCTGGAAGATTTTCTCGAGCAATTGCGCGCGATGAAAAAACTCGGCTCGCTCGAAAGCATCGTCGGCATGTTGCCCGGCGGCTCAGAGATGCTGAAACAGCAAGGCGATTTGTCGAAACAGGAAAAAGAATTCAAGCGCATGGAAGGCATGGTCTGCGCGATGACCTTGCAGGAGCGGCGCAACCCGGCCATTCTGAATGCGAAACGCCGCATCCGCATCGCCAAAGGCAGCGGTGTGAACGTGTCCGAGTTGAACACGATGCTGAACAAGTTCGCCCAGATGCAGCAGATGATGAAAAAGATGGGCAAGTTCCAGAAGATGATGATGAAGGGCGGCGGCATGATGCCGGGAATGTTGCGGCGATAAATTTACAAAGAGCGAATCCGCAATCGAGGCGGCGACCCGTCATCGCAGCGCGATGCCCCCTCTCCTCTGTTGCTCAATTATTCTTCGCTTGCGATTCTTCCGGCACGACTTCCAATTGCACTTTCTCCATGTGCCGAATCACCGCGAGCGTCGAGCGCACGCCGACTTGTTCGCCGGTGAGTTGTTTGTGCAAATCGTCCACGCTCGCAATGGCGTGACCGTTGAATTCTACGATCACATCGCCTTCACGCAAACCGGCGCGGCTCGCGGGACTGCCCGGCTCGACCGTCAACACGAGCATTCCAGTTTCCACCGGCAAATTGTGGTGACGCCTGATGCGCCCATGGATTTTCGCTGTCTGTCCGCCGAGGCCAAGATAGGCGCGATGAATCACGCCGTCTTTGATCAGCCAGCCCACGATGTATTTCGCCGTGTTGATGGCGATGGCGAAACAAAGTCCCTGCGCCGGCAAAATCACCATCGTGTTCACGCCGATGACTTCGCCACGCGAATTGACCAGCGGCCCGCCGGAGTTGCCCGGGTTCAATGCCGCGTCCGTCTGAATGAGATTGTCCATGAGCCGGCCCGATTGCGCGCGGAACGACCGCCCCAGCGCGCTCACCACGCCCGACGTGACCGTGTATTGGAAGCCATAAGGATTGCCGATGGCGACGGCGAGTTGGCCGACACGCAACTGATTTGAATCGCCGAGACGAACCGGTTTCAGGTTCGGCGCGTAAATGCGAATGACGGCAAGATCCGTGTCCAGGTCTGTGCCGATGAGATGCGCATCGGGGCGGCGACCGTCGGCAAGCGTGACTTCAATTTTGTCCGCGCCATGAACGACGTGACTGTTGGTAAGAATAAAGCCGTCCGGCGTGATGATGAAACCCGAACCGCTGCCGCCTTCCTGACCACGGCCACTTTTCTTACGCACATCAATCTTCACCACCGACGGGCTGACCTCTTCCGCCGCGCTGGTGACCGCATTGGAATACGCGTCCAACAACGGCCCATCTGAAACTGGACCGCTTTGCGTCACGGTCTGACCGTTCAACGCTTCCGGCTCATCCGACACCGGCCTTGGCACGCCGAAGCATTGCGAATGCGGCAGCACATCAAAATCTTTCTCTGCAATTTTCATAACAACAATCCCGTCTTTGCGGGACAAAACATTAGTAAGCGAGAACGGGAATCTGTCAAATTGACGCAAATTCCATTCGTCCGAAGAACCCGGCGCGTTCCTAAAACTTTTTGACACCTACAGAAGCAACATTTAGCTTTTTACCATGAAAGTTTCGCTCACGGCGCATCAGGAAAAATTCGTCGGCCAGAAAATGAAGGGCGGCGGTTATCTGTCGGAAGGTGAGGTCATCCGCGAGGCGTTGCGCGTATATGAACTGGTTGAGCAGGAAGACAAAGACCCGCAGCTTGCAGCCGCGTTGCGTCATTCGCTCCGCAGTCCGTTGAAAAAATACAAGCCCGGCCACTTCGCCGCACTCGCCAGTCGTAATGGCCGCCGCGCCATCGCTGCGTGAAGCAGATTGAAATCTTCGTCCGCCACGACGCCGAATTGGATGCCTTCGGCTATTTTCAACACATCTACGAGTCCAATCCCGAAGCGGCGCTCCGTTTTTTGGAAGCAATTGATCGCACGGTTGAAGGATTGGCGTCGCAACCGCTCAAAGGCAGGGCGCGAAAATTTCGTGGCAGGGATTTAAAGAACATCCGCTCCTGGCGTGTGGATGATTTTGAGAACTATTTGATTTTCTATCGTTTCATTGCTGAGCGATTGGAAATTCTTCGGATTAAACATGGTGCGATGGATTTCCCCAAAGCGTTGCGCCAGCATTAAGGGGAACTTGTTT
>JBEEGR010000048.1:0-3861 GCA_041166985.1 Verrucomicrobiota bacterium
GACATCACCGGAACGGAAATTCTTTCTGAAACCGAAACGGGCCGCCGTCTTACGTTTGTGAAAGGCCCGATCTTCGCCAATATGATTCTTGCTGACGAAATCAATCGCACACCGCCGAAAACTCAATCGGCGCTGCTCGAAGCGATGCAGGAACATCAGGTCACTGCTGCGGGCGTGCGTCATCCCTTGCCCGAACCGTTCTTCGTGCTCGCCACGCAAAATCCGATTGAAATGGAAGGCACGTATCCGCTGCCCGAAGCGCAACTGGATCGTTTCATGTTCAACGTGGTAATTAGTTATTTGCCGGAAGACGACGAAGTCGCCGTCGTCCAGCAAACCACCACGCAACGCTCGGCCAGGATTGAACCTCTTTTCACTGGCGAAGACGTGCTTCGCTTTCATGAACTGATTCGCCAGGTGCCGATTGCACAAAGCCTCGTGCGCTACGCTGTGCGAATCGTGGCCGCGTCGCGACCGCAACAGACGAATTCCCCAGCCTTCATCAATGATTGGATAAGCTGGGGCGCCGGAACCCGCGCTTCGCAATTTCTCGTGCTCGGTGCGAAAGCGCGCGCGCTGTTGCAAAGCCGCACGCACGTCACCGCCGACGACATTCGCGCCCTCGCCGCGCCTGTGTTACGTCACCGTATTCTCGTGAACTACCGCGCGGAAGCGGAAGGAACAAACGTGGAAACGATTGTTCGAAGGTTGTTGGAAACCGTGAAGGAATCCGCAGCCTAAAATTTCGAAGTTGTTATGCCTTCTTTGCCGACAACTTCTTCTTCGCCTCATCGCGAAAAAGGTTTTGTTGATCCCAAGACGTTGATGGCGATTCGCAATCTCGAATTGCGCGCCCGTGTCATCGTGCAGGGTTTTTGGAACGGACTGCATCGCAGCCCCTATCATGGTTTCTCCGTCGAGTTCACCGAGTATCGCCAATACACACCCGGTGACGATACGCGCTATCTCGACTGGCGTTTGTATGCACGCTCGGATCGTTACTACCTGAAAAAATTCGAGGACGAAACCAACCTTCGTTGTCATCTGCTCGTGGACCAGAGTCGGTCAATGCAATATGGTTCGCTGACTTATTCCAAATCCGATTACGCCCGCACACTCGCCGCTACGCTCGCTTCGTTTCTCAATGCGCAAGGCGATGCCATTGGTCTTTTCACGTTTGACGAATCCGTGCGCGACTACCTTCCCGCGCGGAATCGCCACGGCCATTTGCGGCAACTCATGCTCGCGCTGGAAAAAGAATTGGCCGGACGCGAAACCAATTTAAGTGCACCGTTGCGACGCGTCGCCGAACTCGTCCGCAAACGCGGTTTGATTATTTTGATTTCCGATTTACTCGCGCCAGTGGAAGAACTGGAACTGAGCCTCGCTCGACTTACGGCTGCCGGACATGAAGTAATCATTTTCCAAATCCTCGATCCCAACGAACTCGCCTTCGATTTCAAAAGCGCAACACTCTTTGAGGATATTGAAAGTCAGCGCGATATTTATCTCGATCCCGCAACGGTGCGGCCCGAATACCAGCGCAAGTTCGACGCACATAATCAAAGCATTGAAAAAATCTGCCAGCGTCTCGGCATAGCGTTTCATCGCGTCATCACCAATCGCGCCTTGGAGCTCAACCTGTTTGATTTTCTCCGCAGCCGCATTCATCGCAGCAAACTGATTCGTCGCCGCACCCAAACATTCCTGCCTGCATGAATTTCCTTTCTCCATGGTTTTTGCTGGGCGCGTTGGCGGTTGCCGGACCGGTTCTGTTCCACCTTATTCGCCGCGTTGCGCGCGAACGGACGCTGTTTAGTTCAATCATGTTCCTGCGTCCCACTCCGCCCCGCGTCACGCGTCGCCGGAAGCTCGAACATCTCTGGCTACTCTTGCTCCGCTGTCTTGTGCTGCTGCTGCTCGCTGCGGCGTTCGCTCGTCCATTTTTTGCAAAACAAACCGCGCCACCCGTGCAAAAAACTGAAGCGCGCCAGATAGTTTTGCTGGTGGACACCAGCGCGAGCATGAGGCGCGAAGGTGTTTGGGAAAAAGCGCGCGCGCGCGCCGAATCCTATTTGGACAAAGCTTCACCGGCTGATCAAATCGCCGTGCTCACCTTCGATCGGCGGCCATATACGCTTTTCAACTTCGCCGAGTGGTCATCGTGGAGTGTGGACCAACGCACGGCGCTCGCGCGCACGCGGCTTTCATCCGCTTCGCCCGGCTGGATGGGAACGCATTTCGGTCTGGCGTTGACGAGCGCTGCCGAACAATTTGTCGCCGATGCCGCTCAGGACAAACCCACAAGTCATCGCGAATTGGTCCTGATCACCGATTTGCAGGAAGGCGGAAAGCTCGATGGGCTGCAAGGCCACGATTGGCCGAACGGGATGAAGGTGACGATTGAAAATATCGAAGCCAAGCATCGCAGCAACGCGGGTTTGGAAATTCTAAACGAATCCGGGGCGAGTGCCGGTGAAGAAAAAAATATCCATGTACGCGTCACAAACGCTCGCGATTCCGTTCAGGAAAAACTCCGTCTCATTTGGAGTACGGTGGATGGAACTTCGCCCTCTACCGAGCCAATGGAAATCTATTTGCCGCCCGGCCAAAGCCGGAGTTTTGCCACGCCGAAAATTACTACAGCAATTTCTATCGCCCAACTTCAGTTAAGCGATGATGAAGAAAGCTTCGACAATATTTCCTATTATGCCGCGCCGGAAACGGAGCACGTTGTAATTTCCTATTTCGGTTTGGAATCCGCAAACGACCCCGAAAAATTGCGTTACTATCTCCAACGAGTTTTTTCAGGCACGGCTCGGCGACAATTACAATTGGTTCGGCCCTCAACCAACTCAACTTTTTCGGCGGAACTCCTGAATCAATCCTCGTTTGCCGTGATAGCCGACAAACTTTCGGCACAAGAAGCTTCCGCAACGCGCGAGTGGTTGAGCAATGGCAAGAGTGCGCTGCTGGTTTTGACCGATACACAAATGGCTCCGACGCTCGCCGCGCTGGCGGGATTGCCAGAAATTCAAATCACCGAAGCCAGCAGTGATTACGCGCTGCTCGGCGAAATCAATTTCATGCATCCACTCTTCGCGCCGTTTGCTGACCCGCGTTTCAGTGATTTCACGCACATTCATTTTTGGAAACATCGGCGCTGGGAAATTCCCACCAGCGTTCCAGCCCAGGTGCTCGCGCGGTTCGACGATAATTCTCCGGCACTCGTGCAATTGTCCGTTGGCAAAGGCAATCTGCTCGTGCTCACTGCCGGGTGGAATCCCGCCGACAGCCAACTCGCCGTCTCCAGTAAATTTCCGCCGCTGATGCAGGTAATGTTGGATTGGAGTGGCGCGACCACACCGATGCGCTTTCAATTTGAAACTGGCGACAGCATCCCTTCGCCCGTCTCTGCGAAAAATGGGAGCGTCGAATGGCAGAGGCCGGGAGGCAAAAAAGAAATGCTCGCGGCGGGAATTGCGTTTACTCTAACAGACTCGCCAGGAATTTACACGGCCACCGCGCCAGGCAAACAGTGGAACTTCGCCGTGAATCTGCCGCTCGATGAAAGCCGCACCGCGCCGCTTTCGCCAGATGAATTCGCGCGACTTGGTGTTCCGCTGCAAACTACAGCGGAAGACTCCGTCGCGCTCGCGCAAGCAAGGCAACAGCATCTCGAACAAACCGAACTTGAGAACCGTCAAAAACTTTGGCGCTGGATTATCGCGGGCATACTCGTGATTACGTTTGCAGAAATTCTTTTAAGCGGCTGGCTTGCCCATCGTAGTAAACCAATGGAGGTTGCCGCATGATGGAACCTCGTCTGCAAAATGAACTTGGCGCGCTGGAGTTCTTGCT
>JBEEGR010000049.1:0-3562 GCA_041166985.1 Verrucomicrobiota bacterium
CTTGGACGGTGGGTGCCTGGAACTTTTACTTCAAACTCAACTCACGTTGAATACCGAATTTTTCAATCCGCTTGCGCAGCGTAGCCCGCGTGATGCCCAGCATTTTCGCGGCCTGCACCTGGTTGCCGTTCGTTTCCTTTAATGCCTGCAATACCAATTCGCGTTCAACAGCAGGAATGATTTTCAACTTCGGATCCTTGCGCGCCCATTGAAATAGACGTCGCGCCAGCGCCACCACATCGGAAACGGCCGGTTCGCCGGATAGTGACACTGCCGGAGCGGAAACTGACGAGTTCAAAGTTGTGGATGAAGTTTGCCCCAGAATTTCGGGCGGCAGATCGCTCATCAGAATCGCGTCGCCCTTGGCCACGACCAGAGCGCGGCGGATGATATTTTCCAACTCACGAACATTCCCCGGCCAGTGATATTGCTCCAGGGCTTTGATGACGCCTGTGGAAATGGATTTCGGCGACGTCTGTTGGTCGCGGGCGAATTTTTTCAAAAAATAATTCACGAGCAACCGCACATCCTCCCGTCGTTCGCGCAACGGCGGAATCTGAATTCGCACGACGTTCAGCCGATAAAATAAATCTTCGCGAAACTGCCGGTTGGCCACGGCTTCTTCCAGCGGTTTGTTCGTCGCCGCGATGACGCGCACGTTCACTTTGATGGGCGTGTTGCCGCCCACACGTTCAAAGGTGCCGGACTGCAACACGCGCAAAATTTTTGTCTGGGTCGTCGGCGTCATGTCGCCGATTTCGTCGAGGAAAATGGTGCCGTTGTCGCATTGCTCGAACTTGCCGATGCGTTGATTGGTTGCGCCGGTGAACGCTCCGCGTTCGTGGCCGAATAATTCGCTTTCGAGCAGTTGTTCGGGAATCGCCGCGCAGTTCACCGCGAGAAACGGTTGCGCGCTACGGTTGCTGTGATGATAAACCGCACGAGCGACCAGTTCTTTGCCGGTGCCGCTTTCGCCTGTGACCAGCGCCGTCGCGTCGGACGCGGCAAGTTGGCCAATCAGTTTGAAAACCTGCTGCATGGATTCGCTGCGACCGACTATGCCGAGTTCGTAATCCTCCGATTCCAACAACGGCTGATATGAAACGACCTGTTTCATGTCCTGCGCGGCTTTGAGCGCTTTCTCGACGAGATCTTTGAGCTTCGGCACGTCGAACGGCTTGAGCAGATAATCGTACGCGCCCAGCTTCATCGCTTCGATAGCGGTTTGCGTCGTGCCGTAGGCGGTCATCAAAATGACGAGCAGCTTGGAATCAATCTGCCGGATGCGGCGCAACGTTTCCATCCCGCTGATGCCGCCCATGCGAATGTCCATCAACACGAGGTCGGGTTTGATTTTGGGAATCAACTTGAGACCTTCTTCGCCGGAAGACGCGGTGGTCAGTTCAATTTCCGGCGAATCAAAAATTCGCTGGAAGGAATATTGCACGTCTGTTTCGTCATCAATTAACAACAATTTGCTCATGGGCTTTGAAAACCGCACTGTAGGATAACGCACTGCGCAAAAAGCAACAGTGAATTCTGTTTCTGAAAATCATGAATGGAACTGGTGCTGCGCAACGGAATGAACGAACTCAAGCCCTTGCATCGGTGCGCTATGATGCGCTGTTCCTAAGTTGCTGTTTCACCCATGCGCGCGCTTCCGTCGGAGTTTTCAGTTCATCCTGCAACTGTTTCTCGCGAATCTCGCCCAGCAACTTGCCCATCGCCGGACCCGGCTTGAGGCCGAGCTTGATCAAATCATTCCCGGTCAGCAACGGCGGATGAATTTCGGGCTTTTTCTCCAATTCGACCGCCTGTTCAATCAAAAAATTGTAGATGTCGAGCTTGCCATGCGAGCCAAGACAATCGAGCCGGTGCAGTTCCAGTTCGAGCGGAAAAGTCGGGCGCATCAGCAAACGGCGCAACGTGGACTTGCGCATCTGCGGCGCATCTTTGAACTGCATGTGACAGCGCACGGCTTTGACGATGGCCTCGGTTTGTTTGCGCGGAAAACGCAGACGTTCCAGAATTTTTTCCGCCATGTCCGCACCGATGCGCTCGTGTTCGTAAAAATGAATGCTTCCGGTTTTCTCGTCACGCGTGGCGGTCACTGGCTTGGCAATGTCATGCATCAAAACCGACCACGGCAGAGATGGGTCAGCGTCCACGGGCATTTTCTCAAGCATCAACCGGAGATGATTGAACACACTCCCTTCAGGATGATAATCCGCCGATTGCTCGCAATGAATCGTCGCTTCCAACTCTGGCAAAATGTGTTTGAGCAATCCGCTTTCGCGAAGCAGTTCCAGCCCGCGCGCAGCAGGAACGCCGAGCACCCGCTCGGCACGACCCAAACCGCCCTCGTCTTGCCGAGCCGGTGTGCGACGTGCCGATTCTTTCTCCTCACCCCGCTTAGTCGCGGGGAGAGGGAGTGAAGGCGGCGCAAACAGTTTTATCAATTCATCCCGAATCCGCTCGGCGCTGATGGTTTTGATCTTCGACGCATTGGCTTTGACGGCCGCGAAGGTTTTATCCTCAATTTCAAAACCCAGTTGCGCCGCGAAACGAACCGCGCGCAGCAACCGCAAATGGTCTTCGGAAAAGCGTTCCTCCGGATGGCCGATGGTGCGGATGATTTTCGCGCGAAGATCCTTTTCGCCGCCGACCCAGTCGTGAAGTTTTTTCTCAAGCGGATCGTAAAACAAACCGTTAACCGTAAAATCACGCCGCTCCGCATCGGCTCGCGCATCGCCGAAGGTGACTTGTTCGGGATGACGACCGTCCTGGTAATCCGCCTCCGCGCGAAACGTGGCCACCTGGAACTCGTGCCCGCCTTCGAGCACCACCATCACGCCAAACTTGCGACCCACGGAGATAGTGCGTTTGAAAACCTGCTCCACCTCTTCCGGCAGCGCGGAAGTCACGATGTCATAATCCTGCGGCTCGCGTCCGAGCAGAAAATCCCGAACGCAACCGCCCACCCAGAACCCGGCGAAGCCAGCCTGTTGCAAACACTGGATGATTTTGGTGGCGGTGGAGCGCATGATCTTTCTGAACGCCGTCAGGATAATTCAAAACGCCTAAAATCAAAGCTTCTTGCAGACCGCAATCGAATTTGACCTTGCCTACACACGAACCTGATTTATTGTGTGTAGGCTATGATACGAACAAACATCGTCCTGGATTCCGCACTCGTTCGGCAGGGGTTAAAGGCGACGGGTTTGAAAACCCGCCGCGCGCTGGTGCAGCGCGCGCTGGAAGAGTTGGTGCGGCGGGAAAAACAAACCGGGTTGCTGGACCTTAAAGGGAAGATTCACTGGGAAGGAAACTTGACGTCGTTGCGCGGCAAACGTCTCGCATGAGGCTGCTGGTCGATTCAACTGTGTGGATCGATTTCTTTAAGGGAAAGAAAACCGCGCACACTGAAAAACTGGAGCAGGCCATTCATAAGCGCGAGGATATCTGTTGCTGTGGTTTCATTCTCGCCGAGGTTTTGCAGGGGATTCGCGATGAAAGAGAATTTGCGTCCACCAAAAAACATTTCGAGAATCTGATTTATCTC